>CAYXQG010000007.1:0-20618 GCA_964467405.1 uncultured Acetatifactor sp.
CTGGCTTCTGTATTAGGATACAGATCAGGGCCTGTACCGCCTGCAAACTGTAAGCTCATGGTCTCATAAGCTTCTGCCTTAGGGATACCGATAAACTCGATTTCTGCTACAGGTGCATTCTCTCTGATCCACTCTGTCCAACGGTTGTTGTTTACATCACCTTCTGCATCAGGAATTACAGCACGATCACTGTACATAACCTTAATGCTGCCGGTCTTCTCAACAACTGCATCACTTGATTCAGAAGATTCTGACTGTGATTCACTTGATGTGGACGGGGTTTCATTGTTGGTCTGATCCTTCTTGCCGCATCCAGCAAATGCTGCAGTTGCAGTAAGGGTCAGAGCAAGTAATGAAGCGATTTTCTTAATTGTCTTGTTCTTCATTTTCTGTCCTCCTAGTTCTTTTGTGTTATTATGTAAACCATAACACAATGACTTAACATTACAGATTGTACTACCATCATTTATTATTTACAACATCTTTTTTATGCATTTCTTCATTATTGTTTAATTTACACAACGCATGTGCAAAAAAAGGGAGAAGAATCTCCCTTTTACCTATTTCAATTTTAAAAAAGGGTGACCACAAAGGACACCCTTTCAAAATTTCTTATGAAATTATTCTGCTACGAATCCGAATGTAGCTGCTCTTTCAGCTGCAAGAGGAGTCATTTCAGGAACAACCTTTAAGTTAAGGAAGTCAGAAGGTAATAATGCTGTTTCTTCTGTTGCATAGTAGTTAGCGTACCAAGCATCGATTTCAGCACCGTTAGCTGCTTCCCAAGTAGCCTTAGCTTCTGCAATAACATCAGCTACGCTCTTAGAGCTGTCACCAACACCAGCCTTTAACAGGTCGTTAACCATGGTATCAGCTGTAGTTGCGCTTAATGCTAATTCATCAGGAAGTGCAGGCTTACCCTGTGTTAAGTATACACGAGGATCAGTTACTTCAGGCTGGTTAGCTACACACATGAACTTGTAGTTCAAGATACCGAATTCCTGACGGATCGGGTCATCAGAAGATAATGCCTGGTTGTATTCGTCGTTTGCACGAGGGCTGTAACCTGCAGCTGCATCAGCTTCTGTCTGGAGTGCTGTCTGCATTAAGATATAATCGCTTCTGTAATCGAATTCAACAGAGTTCTTCTCAGAATCAACTACGAACCAGGTACCGTACTCGTTACGCTCATAGTATTCGCCTTCAGGACCATGAGTCAGATAAGAAGTTGTATCAGGATCATATAACCAGTTAACATATGCTAAGGTTGCATCCAGATCCTTGCAATCTGTAGAGATGAAACCATCAGTAGCGATACCGGAGTTAGCATTTGCTGTATATACACCAAAGCCTGCATCAGGTAAAGCAAATGTGGTAATCTTAGCAGTTTCAGGCATCTGCTCTTTAACTGACTTGAACAGGTTATATCTGTTAGCATTGGTAAATCTACCTGAGCAGTAAACACCGATTCTGCTGTTTAAGAAGTCAGCCTGATCATCATCAGCCTTCATGGTCATGAAGTCAGGGTTAACAAGCTTGTTGTCAACGCACTTTCTAGCAAAGGTTAACCAAGCTTCGATATTGTCCCAAGCATATACGAAGTTGCCATTCTCATCGAATTTGTACTTCTCAGGGTTACCAAAACCGAACATATGAGAGGTTACACGCATTGCATCAGTTGTCATGTTGATACCCCATGTATCATTTACACCGTTTCCATCAGGATCGTTGTAAGTAAATGCATAGAGCATATCATAGAATTCATCTACTGTAGTAGGAGTAGAGATACCAAGGTTCTCCATCCAGTCTTCACGAACTACCATTGTATGGTTGTGGCCGAATGTAGAATATACACCAAAGCCGTATAACTTACCATTTCTGGAGTTGTTCTTTACCAATGCAGGATACTCTTCTAACAGAGCCTTGTAGTTAGGCATCTTATCAAGCATCTCATCAGTAATTTCCATTGCTACACCCTGGGTAACGAACTCAGTAAGTCTTGCTTCTGTATTAGGATACAGGTCAGGACCGTCACCGCCTGCAAACTGTAAGCTCATGGTCTCATAACCTTCAGTCTTAGGGATTGCTACGAACTCGATTTCCTCCAAAGGAGAGTTCTCTCTGATCCACTCTGTCCAACGGTTGTTGTTCAAATCGCCTTCTGAAGATGCCATGGTTGCACGGTCATAAACCATAACCTTGATCTTTCCGCTCTTCTCAACGACTTCTTCACTTGGTTCAGCTGCATCATCAACCTTAGAAGATTCAACACTTGAGTCAGATGACTTAGAAGCATCAACCTTAGTGTCGTCCTTCTTACCGCAACCTGCAAATACTGCTGTAGCAGTAAGTGTCAAAGCAAGTAAAGAAGCAATTTTCTTAACTGTCTTTCTTTTCATTTTAATTCCTCCCATTATTTTAGTTTTGTTGTGTATTCAAAAGTCAAAATACACAATAACTATGACATTTGTATTCTAGCACTTTTAACCAAATTTGACAACATCGGATTGTTATTTTTCACATTTTTTCGCATTTTTTCCAAAAAGCCTTGCATGGAAAACATTTTCCTATCAGGGTTTTAGGACATTTTCACCATTTCAAGCAATCCGCTCCTGGGCACTGTGACCTCATTGCAGCCCTTACATAACAGTAACTTTTCCCTGGCCGTTACATTGCCCATGCAGTCATAGGTGACCATATCCACCTGGCTGTCCTGTTCAACGGACAGATATACCACCGGCTGTTTTGTAGCATTAATGATGCGGATTCTTTCTTTGTTCATATCAGGGCAGATCACCTTCTTGTTTGCATATACGCCAATGATCTCTTCCTTCTCATCAAACGCCTTGATCACCGGATAGAGGAAATGAGGCTCATATGCCACAAATTCGCTTTCCTGCAGTATACGGATATTATCCTTTGCAAATTTCAGCCAGAAGGTAGTCATTGCCTTGTGATCCGGTCTCATGGATACTAAGCGTCTGGAGAACTGTACTACACCGAACATAACATTTAAAATCTGCAGTGCAGCATCCTCCACTGTCTCATCATCATGCCAGGTGATCATGTCTGCATGTGCTGCCGTCTTTCCGCTGATCAGTCTGATATCCACAATACCCATTCTGTTGGTTGCAATGTCATTGGGGCAGTCTGCCACACGGAACATATTGCCATAGCGTCTCATAGCAGGACCGATATATCTTTGTCTGAACTCGATCGTCAGATTATCCTTGATCGCATGCAGACGATGCATAATATCCGTCATCAGTCTTTCCGTTGCTTCCTGCACACACAGATAATCCATGTCCGGACTTACCTTTACATTGGCAGGCATAATAAATCTGTCAATGAAATCCAGCTTAATACCGTCCAGATCATACTCTCTCAGCGCATTTTCATAGATTCTGATCAGATGCTCTCTTACCTCCGGATAACGGGGATCCAAAACTCCTACAGAGTTACGGTCTATGGTAAAAAGTATCTTATCCTTAAAGCGTTCCCAGTTTTTGGAGAAAAATCCCACGAAAGGCACACTGTACCACATCATGTATTTCATGCCCATCGCATGAACGCGTTTTACATGTTCCTTGATATCCGGTATTTTATCGGTACATACTTCCCAGTCACCGGTATATCCGTAGCCGCGGTTATTGTCATTGGTATGCCATCCGTCATCCAGGATACACATTTCCATACCGAGCTCCTTGCCCTGACGCAGTTCTTCCTCCAGTTCCTTGGCATTAACATTCTGGGTAAAACTGTACCAGGTGTTGTACAAAGGCTTTCTGGCAATGTCCGGCACCGGCATAGGCTCAAGATCCAATACCTTCTCCCACCAGATTCTCACATCATCCAATGCTTTATAATAAGGGATCCTTCTAAAATCCGCCCTGACAAGCAGTCTGTCCGAGCTTTTTCCCACAAATTGCTGCAGTCCCATGGAAATATCTCCTGCAATGGTATTTTTACCGTCATCTACGCCAAAGCTTACGCTGGTTACCTTCTTTACTTCATCCGTAGCAAAGGTATAAGTATTCACATCATCTGAATTAAATAAAAGCGCAAGGGGTGCCGAGCCTGACAGATAGGACTCCACATTCAGTCTCCAGAACGCATCCAGCACTCTTCTGGGTCTGCAGTTCGGATGCCACATATACTGCACATCCACACAGGGCAGATTCCAGTGCATGGATACCCTTGATTCAGGATCCTTGGCCTGCTCCTCATCCCAATTGAGTAAAAATTCATACTCAAACACATCCTTTTCTACTTCCCTCTTGTTCAGTTCAACCGTCAGATCAATATTGGAATTTACTGTCACATCCTCAAATTTTCTGACCTCATTTAACTTTGCCATATTCTTCTCCTTTCGCATATCCGTATTTTAACCCATACCGGATATACCTTTACAGCTTAATGATAATAGCTTTACAAATTTTATCATATGGACTTATTTCGTGTTACTTTGAATTTTTTTCGTATTTATCCCGTTTTCCGGCACAAAAAATGCGGTCGTTTCTAACGAAACGACCGCATTCTTAAATGCTTTTCAATCTTTATAAAACTATGATTAGTTGAACAAAGAAGAGTTAGCCTTAGAAGCTTCTGTCATAACAGGATCTGCTTTGATATCATTGTAGCTGTCAGGTAAGATAGCAATATCAGCATTGTTCTTGTAGTATTCTGCATAGTAAGCATCAACTGCTTCACCGCCGGCTGCTGTCCAAGCATCCTTAGCTTCCTTGATAACATCTGCAGCAGACTTAGAAGAATCTGCCATACCAGCCTTAAGGATATCATCTACGATCTTATCAGTTGTAGAAGAGATCAGGATCAGGTCTTCTGAAAGTGCAGGCTTAGCATCCTTTAACCACTTTCTAGGGTCATAGGTTTCCTTGTTGTTAGCGATGGAATTGAACTGATAGATCAAATCGCCAAGACCGTATAAACTCTCATCAGAACCGGATAAGAACTGGTTGAAGGTAGAGTTAGCCATTGCACTTTCTTCGTTTCTGCCGCCGATAATATGATAATCACTAGCATAATCGAATTCAACTGCATTCTTCTCAGGATCAACTACAGTAAAGGTACCATACTCATTTGCATGATAGTATACATCTTCAGGACCGTTGCTTAAGTAGTTAGTAACATCAGGAGTTACTAAGAAATCAACATATGCCAAAGCTGCATCAACATCCTTTGTCATAGAGCTGATGAAACCACGAGGGCCGCCGCCACCACTGGTGTATGTTGTAAACTGACCAAACTCAGTTACAGGCAATGCGCAGGTAGCGATAGTAGCATCAGGAAGAGCATCCTTGATGTTGCCGTAGGTTACGTGCTTAGAGCTGTTGGTAAGTCTTCCCTGAAGCCAGAAACCGATTCTTCCGTTTAAGAAGTCAGCCTGGTCATCATCACCCTTCATGGTAAGGAAGTCAGGGTTAACAAGCTTATTGTCTACTAATTTCTTACAGAAGCCTAACCATGCTTCGATATTATCCCAAGCATAGATAACATTTCCGTCAGCATCAACGGTATACTTCTCAGGATTACCGAATCCAAACATATGAGATAAGATTCTCTGTCCGTCAGCGGTTAAGTTAATACCCCAGGTATCATTTACACCGTTTCCGTCAGGATCATTGTAGGTAAATGCGTAGAGAACATCATAAAATTCGTCAGCAGTTGTAGGAACCTGTAAACCTAAGTTATCAAGCCAGTCCTGACGGAAAACCATAGTATGGTTAGCAGCGATATCGCCAACGTTACCGATCATCATTCTCTTGCCGTCAATTGTAGTAACCTTCTCGATAGAAGGATAACGCTCTACCAGTGCCTTGTAGTTAGGCATTTTGTCAAGCATTTCGTCTGTGATCTCTAACATCATACCATTCTGATAGAACTGCATAGCGTCTTCATAATGAGCATAAACGTCAGGGCCTTCTCCTGAAGCGAATAATAAACTCATGGTCTCAGCTGCTTCTGCCTTAGGAACGTTAACGAATTCAACTTCCTCATTGTTACAGTTTTCTCTGATCCACTCTGTCCAACGGTTGTTGTTTAAATCACCTTCTGATGCAGGGATGGTAGCACGGTCATAAACCATAACCTTAACCTTGCCAGCCTTCTCAGGAGCCGGTTCTTCAGTAGGATCAGCATCTTTTTCCGGTGTCTGTACACTGGATTCTGCAGATGAAGACTGTTTGTCATTGTTTGTCTGATCTTTCTTGCCGCAGCCTGCGAATGCAGCTGTTGCAGTAAGAGTCAGAGCAAGCAAAGAAGCAATCTTTTTGATTGTTTTTCTTTTCATGTTTTTCCTCCTTTAATATATCCCCTTGTGGGCTATAAGCAAAACGCATATATTATCATGCGAATCTTCACCTATCATAATATTTTTTTAAGTCTTAACATATGTAATATCTTCGTAATTTTATGAACTAATTTCGTTTTTTTACAGTTTGATCATCGAAAACGTTTTACAAAAGCAGTTTTTCAGTATTTCTTTGTGAATAATCACCAATTTTCTTTTTACTGTTTTCTCCAGAACCAATATCCGTCTTCCCCTACAAAAATACAGCCCCTGTCTGCCGTAGTTTCATATAAGATATGTGCCTGCTTAAGTCTGGTTAACAGTTCCGCATGAGGATGTCCGTAGGAATTATTTCTGCCGCAGGAGATAACTGCCAACTGTACCTGCAGTCTGTTTAAAAATTCCTGCCCCGTAGAATAGCCGGAGCCGTGGTGTGCTGCCTTTAGCACCTCCACCTCATATACCTGCCTTTGCCGCAGCTCCTCTGTCAGCATTTTCTCTCCTTTCCCTTCCACATCACCGGTAAGCAATATATCTAAGTCCTCATGCGAAAGCAAGAAGCATAAGGAGGAAGCATTGCTTTCCCCCTCCATGCCTGCAGGCGGATGAAGGCAGGTAATGCAAAGCTCTCTCCCTTCACACACATCCCCTTTTGACAGATAATGGATCGGGATATTCCCTGCATCGTCCAGGATTTCTTTAAATTCCTCTTTTTGTATCTGACTGATATCAGGCAGATACAAGCCCTTCACATTCACAGCCTCCTTTTGCAGCATCCACAAAGCACCGTTTACATGATCCTTGTCCGAATGGGACAAAAAGATCCCCTCCAGACTTCCGATACCATAATATTGCAAAAAGGGCACTATAACATCCTCCCCCACCTCTTTTTTGGAACTGCTGCCACCGTCAAACAGGTAGGTTCCGTCCTTTTTTGTATGGACAACAACGCAGTCGCCCTGTCCCACGTCCAAAAAAGCGACCCAGAACCTGTCCGCCGGTCCGGTGCATACCAATATAAGGGCAGCGCTCAAAAGGAAAACGGTAATTCCCTTTTTCAGGGGAGTCTTCCACCTGCCGGCCTTTCTGATAATAAATAAAAGCACTCCATAATAGAGCAGAATCTTCCACATCTGCGGCCTGCCGGTTAAAAGTGTATGACCGGGAAGTTTTTGGAAGACATTGCATAACCACTCAAACCAGGCAAAGATTGCCACTGCCGCAGGTGAAAGGATTTTAAAAAAGGGCATGCACATGGCACCTGCCCCCACTGCCATCACAAGACTCATAAAGGGAATGACAAACAGATTGATCAAAACCGAATAGACCGGTACCTGATAAAAGAAAAACAGCTGGATCGGCAGAGTAAATAAGGTAACCGACAGGCTGCCTGCCAAGCCTGCCGAAAGTGATGCCAGCCTTTTTCTTAAGATACTTACAATCCTCCTTTCCCCGGGCCTGTTACGTTTCCTGTTTCCGCCGCAAGAAAGCAAGGGCGCCAACAGTCCTACACCGCAGACAGAACCAAAGGATAGAAGATAACCGCTGTGATAGATAAGTAGAGGATTATCTGCCAGCAAAAGGATTGCAAGGACTCCCATTGCTGTCAGCATATCGTAGCTTTTTCCACATACATCCCCCAGCATATGGATCAGATACATGCCGATTGCCCTGGCCGCAGATACACCAAAGCCCGTCATGATTCCATATAGGACAATAAATACTGCACCAAAGGCAGCTGCGATCCGCATGGGCAATCCTCCTTTTCGAAGAAGTTTATATATACCCATGCCGATCAATGAAATATGTAATCCTGAAATACTTAATATATGTACAATGCCATTGTCCTGATACAGTTTTCTGACTTCTTTATCCAGGCCGCTGCCGTCTCCAAGGAGCATTTTTGCAAACAGGGATGCCTCCTTTTGCGGAAAGACTTCATACAGATTTTTCAAAAGCTTCTGTCTTAAGGTAAATAAAGCTTCTCTGACAGGCCAGTGATCCTTTCCTGCTGCCAGCAGCTTAGCAGACTCCACCTTGCCGCAAATGCCCTCTATGGCATAATATTCTGCCGGATCAAATTCTCCCGGATTGGTCGCACGGGTAAAATTTTTCCATACTCCGCTTAAAAAAATTTCTTCTCCCAGCTTAGGCAGATACGGTTCTCCTTCTTTTCGAAGAGGCAGTCTGTTCAGATTGATTTCACATATGATATGTTGAATGGAATTTTGACTTGACGCTTTGTCAGAAGATTGTTTGAACTCATGATAAGAAACATCTGTTTCTTTAGAATAAATACAGGATTGTAAATGTAAGACCAGGATTTCTTCCCCGAAGCTTACACGATATTCTTTTTCATATACCTGTCCGATCAAAAAAATCGGCTCCCCCTCCCAATCCAAGAATCCGTTTTGGGCAAAGGGGGATGGCCTAAGCTGCATGATGACCGCAATCCATGCAAACAGACAGATACATGCAAACAACAAGGGTCTGCGCATATTGCTCCTTTCATGCTACTCTATACTTTTTACAAGATCCAGATTGCGTTCAAAATACGTTGTAAGGCTGTATTTTTCACGATAGGTGCCTGAGGAATCTCCGTTAACAGAAATCTGCACCTTATACACCCCGGCCTGTTCCACCAGGGAATTGACGATCGAATATATGGTAACCTCCGGTGTCACATTATAGATCTGGGTCAAGAAGGTCTCGTCCAGATTCACATAACAGATACCATCCTTTACTGCCACGCTGGCTACCCGGGTGTCCGGATTGACCGTAGGATAAACTCCCTCTGCATTGGGGCCCTTGATCAGTTCCTCCAAAATGATCTTTTCCAAAGAAATATTGGTATTATATTCTCTGGTACGATAGGTTGCAATCAGACCTGTTCCGGACTCATTGGCAAAATAAAGCTTCAGCCGCACCTCCGCGTAGGCATTGATCTCATTTCCTTCATTATCTACAAAGGTGTCCCCGTTCATCCATCCTACTAACTGTCCGAGGGAGTCAAACAGCTGCTCCCCGTTTACCCTGAAGGCCACGAAATTCACTCCCGGCAGCTGCACCATGGTCCGCACCACTGCCGCTCTTACTAACAGCTCCCTGGTTGTGGAAAGCTCCTTATATTTTTCATCCATATTGATAAGCAGCTTTCCGTCCTCCAGCGTATATCCAAGCACATCAAAGCCCATGGCCAGGGGTGCCTTGTACTCTTTTTTAAGCGGCACTGCTGCCAATGCCGTAAGTAACTCCTTTACCTGGGTGCCCTCTTCCGTCGCCCGCATGACATATTCATGGGTTTCTGTTTTAGTTTCTGAGTTGCTGATATAATAAATGGGCATCGTATCTGCTTCCTCATTTTTGCTCATGCTGCAGCCTGCAAGCCCAAGCAGACAGATCATAAGGCTTATAAGCCATATTATTTTTTTCATACTTTCCCTCTTGCATACGGCAAGCCGTATTGCTCATAGATCTTTTCACCCATTACTGCTGGGCAATGTAATTTAACGGTATCTTTACAAGGAAGGTAGTTCCTTCTCCCTCCGTGCTGGTTACTGTGATAAAGCCCCTGTGGGCAAGCACAGCCTCCTTAGTAATGGCAAGTCCAAGTCCCGTACCGCCGATTTCCTTTGAATGGGATTTATCCACACGGTAAAAACGTTCATAAATCTGTGTCAGGGCATCCTCCGGAATACCGATGCCGGAATCCCTTACTTCAAAAGTAAAGAATTGGTGATCTGCATCTACCACCACCTTCACCCATCCATGTTCCTTATTGTATTTGATCGCATTTTCCACCAGATTGGTCATGATCAGAGTCATTTTCACTTCATCAACCTCTGCAATCACCGGGCGCACACTCTCAAATACCACTTCCACATCCTGCTTTCTGGCAATGGGACGAAGACGCTTTAAGATCAGTTCTGTCAGGTCATTGATATTGATCTGGGAAATATTTAATTCGATGACCTTCTTATCCATTTTTACCAATGCAAGAAGGTCTGTAATGATCTGGTTTTCCCTGTCGATCTCCGATACGATGTCCTCCATAAATTCCTTATACAGCTCTGCCGGAGCACCGTCCATGCTCAGAAGAGATTCTGCCAATACCTTCATGGAGGTAAGAGGAGTCTTTAATTCATGGGACACATTGGATACAAATTCCTGACGGGAATCATCCAGCACTTTCATTCTCTGCAGCAGTTGGTTAAATGCATCCACAATATGTACCGTTTCCGCCAGATCCGGCACAGAAATCGGTTCGTTAGTATAACCTGCCTGTACTTCACTGATTGCCTTTGTTACTCTCTCAAAGGGTCTTGTCAGAATACCGGATAAGGTGATCGCAATTCCTATGATAAGAAGGATCATCAGCGTTTCCATGATAGTGGCTTTTCTGCTCAAAACCTCCATGGTTGCTACAATATCATCCGTGGAAATACTGGTTAACATAACGCCCTTTACCTTGGCTGTATTGGCATTATTGGCAGTATTGCCGGTAGCGATCACATCCCGTCCTTTATCTGAAGTGATATGATCCACAATAGGGGTTGTCATTTCGATATAGCCGTTTTCTGCATCGTATTTGGCAATACTCTCGCCCAAAAAACACTTGATCACTTCCTCCGAGGTACTGATCTTGCCATCTGTAATACCGCGGGTATCCTTCAGTATCTTAAAATTGCCTCCTATGATCTGCACACGTCCGTCATACAGACTGGAAAGCATATTCAGCTCCGCATTGATCACTCTGGAAGAGGGACTGTTCAGATAATCCTCATTGATCAAATGATCCGCCAGGATCTTTAACTGGTTCTGCATGACCAGTGTCCTCTGCTCTACGGCACGTTCCTCATAGCTTCGCAAAATTCCCTGTCTGATCATGGCACAGGGGAAAATGCCGATCACCAAAATCAGGATGAAGATCCTGACCTTCAAACTGTGAAGTGTAACAGACCGATTCAGAAAATCATTTAATTTATTACTCAGCTTCTTACTCATAGGTCCCTGTCGGTCCTTCCTTACTCATTCAAAAAGTAATAGCCCACGCCCCATTTGGTATGCACAAATTTCGGCTCGCTTGGTTTTTCTTCAATCTTTTCCCTTAATCTTCTGATATGCACATCCACGGTACGGACATCACCGGGATACTCTGCACCCCAGATCAGCTTCAACAGCTCTTCCCTTCCGTATACCTTATTGGGATTTAACATCAAAAGCTCCAACACTTCAAATTCCTTTGCCGTCAGACCGATCTCTCTGTCATTGATATAACAGCGTCTGCCTTCACAGTCCAGACGGACCTCACCACGGCACAGCTCACGTCTGGCCTCCTGCACTCCCTTCTTCGGTTCGATACGGCGCATGATCGCCTTAATCCTGGCCTTTACTTCCAAAATATTAAAGGGCTTGGTGATATAATCATCCGCTCCGTATTCCAGGCCCAGGATCTTATCCATATCATCCCCTTTTGCAGTCAGCATGATAATGGGTACATTGGAAAACTCGCGAATCTGCTGGCAGACCTCAAAACCGGTAAGCTTCGGCAGCATAACATCCAGCAATATGATATCGTATTTATTATTCTTCGCATATTCCAGAGCCTCTTCTCCATCATATGCACAGTCCACTTCCATGTCATCCTGCTCCAGACTGAAGCGAATCCCTTTTACGATCAGTCTTTCATCATCTACTACCAGTGCTCTTTTTGCTGCCATTCTGTTTCCGCCTTTCCGCATTAATCTGCTGTTATCTTCTCTTTTATTTTCTCAAAGAGACTTTCCTTGATCCCCGGCACCTTCATAATATCTTCTATGGACTGAAAAGCCCCATTCTTTTCACGATATGTAAGGATATCCTCTGCCTTGCTCTCTCCTATGCCGGGCAGCGTACAAAGTCCCGCTTTATCTGCTGTATTGATATCGATGAGAACCTCTTTATCCTGTGCTTCCTTCCTGCGGCTTGTTTCTTCCTTTGTTGGCACATAGATCATCTCCCCGTCCTTCAGTCTGGCTGCCAGATTCACATCCGTTTCATCCGCATCCTCTGTCATACCGCCGGCTAACAGTACCGCATCAATGATACGGCCATCCTCCTTTAATGCCACCACACCCGGCTCAGCCACCGCACCGCAGATATAGACCTTGATCATCAGCTTTTCATCAGATACACGGTCTTCCTGTTCCCGGTTTCCTGTATATGCAGCTTCTGCAGCCTCTGACGTAAAAAGGATCATTTCCTCTCCTGTCCTACAGCCGCAGAAACCTAAAATACATCCGTATAATATCAATATCGCTCTGATATATTTTTTCATCATAGTTCCTTTCCCTTACGGTAATCGGAATGCCTCTCTATGCTGATAGTAACTATTGTAAAATAGTTAGAAACAATGTGCAAGATTTTTTTCTACTTCCATTTAAAAATCACAATACCGATGACAGCCACTGCCATACCTACGGCTTTTCTCCACTCCCAGGCCTGCTTCTCCACGCCGAACAGACCAAACAGCTCGATCAGATAGGCCGCCAGAACCTGTGCCGTAACGATCAGTAAAACTGCCCTGGCAGGGCCAAGACTTTCCATACTCTTTATCACCGTGTAGGTAATAAAAGCACCAAGCACGCCTCCGAGAAGCATATATTTCGGCTCCGTCCTCAAAGGCGCAGCCAGGGAACTTCGTTCCGTAAGCAGCCACGCTCCAAGGCAGATGCACAGTGCAGAAAATTGTACAAATACATTGGCCGCCCAGATACTGCTGGCTTTTGTGACCTGTGTATTAAAAACTCCCTGAATACTCATAAGTGCGCCTGAAAGCAGCGCAATAAATAAACCAATCATAGGATTCTCCTTTTCTAAAGCTATCTTTAGGATGTCCATATGATTGGTTTACTATACATTTTATCCGACAGTTCCCACCTGTGCATCAATCTGCGCTGCCAGCTCCTCTACCAAAATACCAACGTCACCGCCGTTCCATACCTTGGAAAACAGGATCTCAAGCTGCATCCAGAAATTGCCGGTCTCCATCATTTTATCAAGTGGTACACTGACGGCATATTCTGCCATGAAGGTCTGCAGGATATCATTGTCCGTATTTACATTTTTATTGGCAGATACCTTGCCGCTTCGTTCATACAGCTGATCTGCATACTCCTGCGCAAGGAATGCTGCAAAGGCATTTGCCGCCTCCTTTTGGGAAGAATAACCGTTGATCGCCACTGTGCCCGTAACAGACAAAGAACGTCCCTTCAGCTCCGCTCCCGTATCCGGCATTCCTGCCACACCATATTCATAGGCAAAGGTTCCGTCCGCTGCAGCCTGTTCCAATATGCTTACTACATCCGTAGTAGCAATGGTAAATACCAGTTTTCCCTCTAAAAAGTCCTGAATAACCGATTCATAAGAAACCTGGTCCGATTCAATGGAGAAGAACTGATTCAGCGCCTTGTATACCTCCAAGCAGGCTCTGGCCTGGGGATTGTCAATATTGATATTCGTTTCATCATCTCCGCAGTCTCCTCCTACTATCATATAATTACCTACAAAGTAGTAATTATAAAAGATATCGGATACGTCCCATCTGAAAACGCCTTCCACTGCTTCCGGAGTCTCAAAGGTGTCCGCTATACTCAGGATACCATCAATTGTGGCAGGAACTGCTCCCTCAAAAAAGGCATCCCGTCTTTGCATCAGCGTGGTCTCATCATATTGTATGCCCTGTTCCTGTGCCTCATTCATTGCCTGCTGCAACGCCCACTCCTGTAAATAAGTTTTGTTATACAGGAGCACACTGGTTTCACAGGTTACAGGATATGCTACCATTTTTCCCTTGTAGGTGACTGCATTCAGGGCTGTTTGCGGGAAATACTCCGTATTAACAATCTGTCCGGCATCCGCGATTTCCTCTGCAAGTCCTGCCAGATATGCTTTCTCCAGGGAATCATTGCTGATCATGTAAGCATCCGGCATGTTTTCTCCGTGCAGGGACGCCTGATTGACCGCCTCCAGATACTCACTGTCCGAAACCTGTTTGGGTATGACCCTGACGTCGTATTTTTCGCCAAAAGCAACTGCAGCACTGTTGATATAATCTGCCATTGCCTCATCCGTATACCAGAAATGGATTGTTTCCTTTCCGTATCCTGCAAAAGAAAGCGGGCCTTTCTCTCCTGCCTTCTTCTCTATATTGCTGTAAAGCAGCATTCCTGCCACCAGGCACAAAAGTGCTGCTATTGCTGCCAATCTGGATTTCAAATGCTTAATCCGCCTTTCTTTTCTTCCTCTTATTCAATACAGGTTTCTAAAATAGCAATCATATCATCCACATTTTCCCTGGTAATGATCAGTGCAGGAACTAAACGGATAATATTGGCTCCGGCATTGATCAGGATCAGTCCCTTCTCCATTGCACGGGCAATAATATCACCCACCGGCTTATGGAACACCAGTCCCTGCATCAGACCTTTTCCTCTTCTGGTTTCGATGCAGTCAAATTTAGCTGCAAGCTCATCCAGCTTCTGCTCCAGATAAGGTGTAATCTCCCTTACATGCTCCAAAATGTCAAGCTCCTCGTACAGATCGAGTACCTTGGAGGTTGCTGTTGCAGCCAAAGGATTGCCACCGTATGTGGTTCCGTGATCACCTGCCGTCAAAGAATGCTGTGCCACCTTTTCCGTCATCAAAAAAGCACCGCCCGGTACACCGCAGGTAAGCCCCTTTGCGCTGGTCATGATATCCGGCTTCACACCATACTGCTGCCATGCAAACATGGATCCGGTTCTTCCCATGCCGCACTGGATCTCATCCAAAATAAGGAGAATATCCTTTTCATCACAAAGTGCACGGACCTTTTCCAGGAATTCCTGCTCTGCGGGATAAATACCGCCCTCGCCCTGTACTGTTTCCATGATAATAGCACAGGTTTTATCATTTACCAATGCTTCTACACCGGCAAAATCATTAAAATCAGCAAATTTAACAATACCTGCCAAGGGTTCAAAGGGCTCACGGTATTTGGCATTGCCTGTTACGGACAGGGCGCCCATTGTTCTGCCGTGGAAGGAATGGTTCATGGCGATGATCTCATGATCATGTGCGCCATCCTTTAAGTAGGCATACTTAATCGCTGCCTTTAAAGCGCCCTCCACTGCTTCAGCGCCTGAATTTGTAAAAAATACCCGATCCATTCCGGAAACCTTCACCAACTTCTTTGCAGCTTCTACAGCCGGCACATTGTAAAAATAGTTGGAGGTATGAATCAGCTTGTCAATCTGTGCCTTTAATGCATCATTGTAGGCCCGGTTCTGATATCCCAGGGCAAATACTGCAATACCGGACATGAAATCCAGATATTTCTTGCCATTCGTATCATACAAGTATACGCCGTCTCCTTTGTCCAAAACGATCTGATATCTGTTATAGGTATGAAGAAGTGCTTTTTCTGCTTCCTCAATATATGTATTCATACTGGTTACTGTATCCATATTTTCCTCTCATTCTGCCCACCGGCATATATACTAGTTCGTTGTCTCCTCATCGTCCTCTACAATAGCAGTACCGATTCCATGATTGGTAAATATCTCCAAAAGCAGACAATGGGGAATACGTCCGTCCAGAATATGCACCCGGTTCACACCATTGCGTACGGCTGCTGTACAGTTATTCAGCTTAGGAAGCATACCACCGCCGATAAAGCCTCCGTTGATCAGCTCCTCTGCCTGGGAAGCCGTGATTCTGGAAATAAAGCTGGACTTGTCATTGATGTCCTTATATAAGCCCTCAATATCCGTTAAAAATGCCAGTTTTTCTGCACTGACGGCTCTGGCAATGGCACAGGCTGCATCATCTGCATTAATATTGTAGGTATTAAAATCATCATCCAGACCGATCGGTGCTACGATAGGCAGAAAGTCCTTCTCCAGCAGATCATATAAGATCTTCGGATTAACATCCGTAATTTCTCCTACATAACCAATGTCCTGGCCGTCTGCATATTTCTTCTCAACCTTCAAAAGACCGCCGTCCTTGCCGCTGATGCCGACTGCATTGACACCCAGCTCTTCCACCATGGATACCAGGCTTTTGTTCACCTTATTCAGTACCATTTCAGCGATTTCCATGGTCTCCTCATCCGTTACACGAAGACCGTTTACAAATTTGGCTTCCTTACCTACCTTGCTTACCCAGCGGCTGATCTCCTTACCGCCGCCGTGAACGATAATGGGCTTAAAGCCTACCAGCTTCAAAAGAGTCACGTCCTTGATCACATTTCTTTGCAGCTCTTCATTGCTCATGGCACTTCCGCCGTATTTTACCACAATGATTCTTCTGTTAAATTTCTGGATATAAGGAAGTGCTTCCACCAATACCTCCGCTTTTTGTAAATATTTTTCTATATTTTTTTCCATGATCTTCTCCTTGTTCTGATAAACCGGCTTATTCTGCCGTCAATCGTCCTGTTTATGATCTGTAATCCGCATTGATCTTTACATAATCATAGCTTAAATCACAGCCCCATGCTGTTGCCTCTGCATCTCCCATATGCATGTCCACATATACGGTCACTTCCTCGTCAGAAAGGATCTTCGTTGCTTCCTCCTCACTATAATCGCAGGCAATGCCCTGACCGTAAATATGAATCTGACCTGACTTGCTCTTAAAATACAGATCTACATTTTCCGGATCAAACTGCACACCGCTATAGCCCAGTGCACATAAGAAACGTCCAAAGTTTGCATCATGTCCGAAGATAGCAGCCTTGGATAAGGACGAACAGATTACTGATTTTGCAAGGATTCTTGCATTTTCCTTGGTATCCGCATGTGTTACCTGCGCTTCAAACAATGCAGTTGCACCTTCACCGTCACCTGCCATTTTCTTTGCCAGATATACCGTGATATAGTCCAGTGCTTCACAAAAAGCATCAAAATCCGCACCCTCTGCCGTGATCTCTTCATTTCCTGCAAGACCGTTTGCAAGCACAAGCAAAGTATCATTAGTAGAGGTATCTCCGTCTACCGAGATCATATTGAAGGAATCCACCACGCTGGCTGATACTGCCTTCTGGAGCATTTCCTTGGAAATATTGGCATCCGTTGTTACAAAGCCCAACATGGTACACATATTCGGATGGATCATACCGGAGCCCTTGCACATACCGCCGATGGTAACAGGCTTTCCTCCCAGTTCTACGGTAACAGCCACCTGTTTATGGATGGTATCCGTAGTCATGATAGCCTGTGCTGCTGCAAGACCCGCCTCCGGTGTTGCAGCTTTTTCTTCTACCAGCTTGTCAATACCTGCACACAATCTGTCCACAGGCATCTGCATACCGATCACACCTGTAGATGCTACCAAAACCGCATCTGCCGGAATACCCAGTAACTTTCCTGCATGCGAAGCCTCAGCCTGACAGCATTCCATACCCGGCTTTCCTGTGCAGGCATTGGCAATACCTGAATTTACTACAACAGCCTGTGCAAATGCAGAATTTGCTACAACATTCTTATCCCACATAACCGGTGCTGCCTTTACCACATTAGTTGTAAAGGTGCCTGCCACCTTACAGGGAACGGTACTGTAGACCAGTGCCATATCCTTTCGATTCTTATATTTTACTTCAGCCTGTGTACCTGCTGCCTCAAAGCCCTTTGCAGAGGTAACTCCGCCCTCGATCACCTTCATATTGTTCTCCTATTCCGTCACTCATGTGACTGTCTTTTTGCTGCGTGCCCTGCGCCGCCGTTTTTATTGATTAAATGCCGTAATATTGGCTTCATTTAAAGTAAAATCATAATAATTCAAATCTTCTCTTTTGGTCCATCCAATGGTATTCCAGAATGCATTTCCGATATCGTTGACAGTAAATGCGATCAGACTTACCTTGTTGATCTTCTCTTCCTTTAAGGCATTCATACAATGAACCACCATGGCTTTACCAATGCCGCATCTTCGATAATCCTCTCTTACGCAAACATGATACAGACAGCCCCTGCGTCCGTCATGTCCGCAAAGAATACCTCCCACGATCTCTCCGCTTTCGGATACAGCCACCACACTGGTGGAGGGATTTCTCTTCAAAAATATATCTACGCCCTCTCTGGAATCGTCCACGCTTCGGATGCCGAAGCCCTTTATAGTCATCCACAGTGCATACAGACCTTCATAGTCATCAATCGTCATGGTTCTAATCGTATAATTTTTCACGTTCTACCTCTTTCGCTTTACTTCCGTTTATAATTGAAGTCCCTTATCTTCTTCACATCCGAGTACAATATTCAGGCACTGGATCGCCGCACCTGACGCCCCCTTACCCAGATTGTCAAACTGTGCTGACAAAACGACTCTGTCCTCATTTCCTGTAATAAAGATCTTCAGTCCGTCCCAGCCTGAACAGCCATTGCCTGCAAGCATGTTTCCTTCTCCTGCTTCTGCCTCCGGCGGCATTACCTTTATAAACTTCTCGCCTTCATAGAATTTATCAAAGACTTTATAAATTTCCTCTGGTGTATGACATTTTAACAGCATATCGGTATATACCGGAACGGACATGACCATACCGCTGTAATAATCACATATAATAGGAGAAAAGAGGGGTTGCTTTGCCAGACCTGTAATCTTCTGCATTTCCTTCAAATGCTTATGGGACTGGGTCAATGCATATTCTCTGGGGGCATCAAATGCTTCAGGTCTCTCCTCTGCTTCATAGGCAGCGATGACCTTCTTACCTGCACCACTGTAACCTGACAGACCAAATGCGCTGACCGGATAATCTGCCGGCAAAATGCCCTCTGCGATCATGGGATATACCAAGGATATAAAACCGGTTGCATAGCAGCCCGGCACTGCAATCCTTTTTCCCTTTTTAATGGCATCTCTGTGCGCTGCAGATAATTCCGGAAAGCCGTATGCCCAGCCTTCTTCCGTTCTGTGTGCCGTGGAGGCATCAATAATGATCACATTCTCGTTTTCCACAAGGGAGACAGCCTCTTTTGCCGCTGCATCCGGCAAACAAAGAAATGTAATATCAGATGCATTGATCAGACGCTTTCTTTCATTCAGATCCTTTCTTAATTCGGAATCGATCTTCAAAAGCTCGATGTCATCCCTTCCCTGAAAACGTTCATATATTCTAAGTCCGGTAGTTCCCTCACTGCCGTCAATAAAGATTTTAGTCTTCTTACTCATCCTCTTCTCCCCACTTCTTTTTCATTTATCTATTCTGAAACAAAGTATACATAGTTACTATACTCTTTCTCATCCAAATTCTCAACTCTTTTTATAAGAATATTCTCCATCTGTTTTTCTTCGCATAACTATACACCTTTTTCGCATATTATGCAATAGTTTTTGAATTTTTTTCATTATTGTACTGTTTTTTATGCATATTTTATACTTGCATTCCGATTAAAAATGTTGTATAGTGAATAAAGATTCAAAAACAAACAGTAATGCAAATCTGAAAGGCAAGGTTTTTATTATGAAGGAAAAAGTAATTTTAGCGTATTCAGGCGGCCTTGATACTACCGCCATCATTCCCTGGTTAAAGGAGAACTTCGATTATGAAGTTATCTGCGTCTGCATCGACTGCGGTCAGGCAGAAGAATTGGACGGTTTGGAAGAAAGAGCCAAATTCTGCGGCGCAGAAAAATTGTATATTTTAAATGTTGTAGATGAATTCTGCGACGAATATATTGTACCCTGTGTACAGGCCAATGCAATTTATGAAAACAAATATTTATTAGGAACTTCCATGGCAAGACCTTTGATCGCCAAGAAGCTGGTTGAGATTGCCCGCAAGGAAAATGCTGTTGCCATCTGTCATGGTGCTACCGGCAAGGGTAACGACCAGATCCGTTTTGAGCTGGGTATCAAGGCTCTTGCTCCTGATATCAAGATCATTGCAGCATGGAGAAACGATAAGTGGACCATGGACTCCCGTGAATCCGAGATTGAATATTGCAAGGCACATGGTATTGACCTTCCCTTCTCTGCAGATTCTTCTTACAGCCGTGACCGTAACATCTGGCATATCAGCCATGAAGGTCTTGAATTAGAGGATCCTGCTAACGAGCCTAACTTCGATCATTTACTGGTACTCAGCGTAACTCCCGAAAAGGCTCCCGATGAAGGCGAATATGTGACCATGACCTTTGAAAAAGGTATCCCTACCTCTGTTAACGGAAAGCAGATGAAGGTATCCGATATCATCCATACCTTAAATGAATTAGGCGGCAAGCATGGCATCGGTATCGTAGATATCGTAGAAAACCGTGTTGTAGGCATGAAGTCCCGTGGTGTTTATGAG
>CAYXQG010000008.1:0-19781 GCA_964467405.1 uncultured Acetatifactor sp.
GTATCATATATATCCCACAGCATCTGCAGCAGCTCTTTTTCCGGCATGCCTGAGTTGTAGCGATAGGTACAATATGCTTCATTCAAGAGATCATAGCCTGCGATCCAGGGATTGTCTTTATAATGCCCTGCCAGCTCTTCCCAAATTTTGTAAAATAATTCCTGATTTTTTTCTGCATTGTCTCCAAAGAAAAACTCAGAAGCGTTTTTCTTATCATCACCGCCGTCTTTACCGGAATGGTCACTTCCATTCTGAGAACCGGGTGCACCATGCATGTCCAATATCACATAGATATTTCTCTTTGCTGCTTCTTCTATAAACCAGTCCAGTTTTTCTGACCAGTTATCATAAAATTCACCTTTTTCATCTACTATATTGCGATACCAAAACGGCAGACGGATACAATTCATCCCAAGTTCCTGACAATAGTCAAAATCTTCTTCCGTCCAATAAGCATCCTGATAAATATCCACCAATTCAGACATCTTCTCCTTACCAAAACGCTCCGTTAATACAGAATAAATATCCTCCTCTGCCTTTACATTGGAGGTGGCATTGGTAGGTGTCATCCAAAATTCCTGCAGCAGATATCCTCCTGCATTTGTTCCTTTCAGCTGCACGACATTTCCCTCTCCTGCCGCATCACGCAGCACCTTACCGTCAGCCTTCAGCAATGGATTTTCCACCTCCTCCTGCCTTCTTTCTATATAACTGATCTGTGGACTCTGGTACACACGCACATAATCTACTTCCATACGTGCTGATTCTAAGCTTTCATCAATTCCGTGCTGTCCTCCCCAGCTTCCGCCGAATGCTATATTTAATATCAAATAAAATTCCTTGTCAAAGGGCCACTGCTCGTAGGTCGGATTCTTCGTATACTTAGTTGGTTCAAAGGTAAAATGCTCCTCACCATCCACTGAGAAGATCAACTTATCCGGAAGCCATTCCACAGAATAAACATGGAACTGTTCACTGCAGTCTTCCACTCTGACCTGTTTTCCCTTTTGCGTATTTTTACTATGATTATAGGCCTTGGTATGGATGGTAGAATGAATGACCCCCTGATCATATCCTACATGCTCCATAATATCTATTTCCCCCGAATTAGGCCATACACCATAATTGTGATCTGTCGCAGGCATCATCCAGATAGCCGGCCACGTCCCCAAGCCTGTGGGGAGCTTGGCAGACACTTCAACCTTTGCATACTTCCATTCCGCAATATCCTTTGTAACAAGTCTTGCAGAAGTATACCGGTTTGAGCCCTGCTTCTCCTTACGCAGCTCTATGATCAGCTTATCATCCTCTACCCACGCATTTCCTTCCTCTGTATAATATTGCAATTCCTGATTTCCCCAGCCGCCTCCGCCGGTATTGAAGCTCCATTTAGAGTTATCTACAGCTCCCTCATAATCAAACTCATCCGACCATACCAGCTGATATTCCAACAAATCATAATCATAATCAGCATCGACAGCCTTTAATTCCTCCGGCTTTGGTGTCTTGTAAGTATCCGGATTGACGTAGGCATCCGACACAACAGTTCCTACTCTGTAACCATCATTGGATTTCTCATAAGCAGGTGCTGTTGTTTCCTCCGCTGCAGAAGACGGTGTTACTTCTATATTCGGTTTGGTACTTTTGCAGCCCGTAAACGCCAATACTGCCAGTACTGCCAAAAATATTCTGCATTTTTTCATAAATCGTCAATCCTCCGCAATCCGTAAACTTACTGTTTCAATTATTCTCCCGTAATACCTGTATTTTCAATACCCTGAATAAACTGCTTCTGTACTACACTGTAGAGTAACAAAAGCGGAGCAATGGAAATAAAGGTAGCTGCCATTTTATAGGCTTCATTTAATTTAAATGCACTTCCCGCTGCCGAAGCTACACTGTCAAACTCACTATTAAACAGACTCAGCTTTGCCGGGATCAGTTCTATCGTATTTCTGAGTAAGGTACCTGTGATGTAGGTCTCGTTCCAGTTCCATACAAAGGAAAACAGAAATACAACCAGAATGGTACTTAAGGACATACGGATCACTACATGATAGAATACCTGAACCGGGCCTGCTCCGTCGATCATAGCAGCTTCGTCCAATACCCTGGGTATCATATTAAAAAAGTTATTGAAGATCAGGATCAGTACCGTTGAATACACACCCTGTCCCAAAATTGCCATAAGTACCTGCGGGATCGGAGTACCGATCAGCGTAAATCCGATAGCTTCCTGTGCCGTCACAAACATCATCAGTCTGGGTACCATAAGAACCGGTACCGGAATGACAAATGCCAGAATGATCAATAAAAACCAGAAGTTTTTAAATTTAAAATTAAATCTGGATAAAGCATATCCTGTCATGGCAGAAACCACAGTCTGACAGACTGCCAGTGTACCTGAAAAAAGTATGGAATTTTTCAATGTAACCGGGAGCTTCAAAACATTAGCTGCAATTTTTAAGTTATTCAGCGAAAATGATCTCGGAAGCCACTCTACTGACGGATCAATAATATCATCAGCACTCATAAAGGTCTTTGAGATAATACTGAAGATCGGTTCCAGGAATACGAAGCTGATGCAGATCAGCACAAAATAGATCAATATCTTTCCAATGATATGCATTGTTTTTCTGACTGTTTTATTATTCATCATGCTGCTCCTTTCTTCTCTTTCTTATCCCGCAGCACCAGAAATGCCAAACCAATGATCACAAGCACGATCAAACTGTAGATCCATGCATAGGTTGCCGCATATCCAAGACCGCCTGCCAGGTTTCCGGTGGCCGTTTTGATCAAAGCATATACCGGGTTCGTATCATAAGTTCCTAACTGTGCAATCGTAAATATAGTACAAACAAGTGCAATGGGTTTGATCATTGGGATAATGATCTTCCATAAAATCTGCCAGTTATTTGCAGAGTCAATCTTTGCTGCCTCAAAAAGACTGGGATTGATCTTCTGCAGACCATTGATAAACAGAACAATCGGAATACCGGTAAACCAAAGGATAATTGACAGTTCATCCAATACACTCATCAACAAATTTGCAAAAGGTCTGGAGTAGCTTTCAATCATATTCATAATGAACAATCCGTCATATCGGCTTACTTCCTCCGCATATTCTGATACATTTGCATCCAGTATCTGTGACATAACCGGACCTGACATAATGATAACCGGCAGGAAGTATATGGTTCTGAAGAAACCACGCAGCTTAGTCAGCTTATTTAATAAATAAGCAATAATGAAGGAAACAATGACCACTACAAAGGTGTAGGGAATGATCATCGCCAAAAATTGCAGCAACGCAGGTACAAATTCCGTATTTCTGAAAAATGCAGTTATATAATTATCCCAACCTACAAAGGTAAATTTCCAACCCTCTACCGTCGAAACAACATTATTAAAGCTCAGATAAATAGTTGCAGCAAAAGGAAACAGTGTAAAGATCAGGAAGCCCAGAATCCATGGTGCCATAAACATATAGCCTAAACGGTTCTGTCTTCTCTGGTATGCATTGATTCTCTTTTTCATATTCTTATCTACTACTACAGAATCAGTTTTCTTTTTCATTCTCTCACCCCTTCCCTATCGAATTATCTTCGCGGTCAAAGCTTCCACTTCTGTACCGGAATAATTGTAATCATTTTCTGTATAATTGATGATGATACAGAATGTATTGCCGTCCTTTTCATACGTATTGCGTATAATTCCATTCGCTAATACGGTACGATCGATCCAGTCATATCCCTTCGTCTCTGACAAAATCTCGTTTACCTGTCCGTAAACAGAAACGATCATATCCTCATACTGTACAAATTCTGTAGAATACAGATCAGAGGACACGGTGTCTGCTAACAGATAAGAAGGCTCCTTGGAAAGAATAAAGGATGGGGACATATTATAGTCGATCATCTTCAAAATATCACTCTGTGTATAGAATGAGAAGTTTGAATATGGAGCATATATCTCCATGGTTCCGCGCAGTACCATCTGTAAGAACGGTACAGTATCTGTCTCAAATACATATTGTGAAATACCTACAGGCATCTGTAAATAACGATCCGTATACTCCCACAGATACATATTGGGATTGGAAAGATTCAGCTTCAGATCCTGATTGACCTCTTCTAAGGTCTCCTGGTAAAGAGCAATCGCATCTGTTACGGAAACATCCACGCCGGATCTGTCATAGGTTCCGGTCAATACATTGGAGATGCCGCTGAGTGTCAATGACTGACTCACCTTGCCCAGCTTATCAGCCAGGGTTTTTGTCCACTGTGCAACCTTTTTTGCATTGGCATAACCGAATTCCTTCACCGGTGCATTATCCGGAAGTACCCATAATTTACTCAGCTCCAGATACCAGGTATTTGCATGCTTTGCAGCCGTATTAAAATAACTTGTCATCTCTCTGTTGATGGTAGAAGTCTCTCTTGCATAAGAAATATCAATTCCAAGCTCACCATATTTCTGTATCAAGGCGCTGAAATCATTCTTTCTGCCGATTGCACTTGTATACTTCACCTTATCAGGTCTGGTAAGTGTCTCTCCGTCCTTCTGCCATCCGATCAGACCGGAATTGATATTGTTCACGCCATCCTCCATCAATTGAGAAAGGATATCGTCCACATCATCCGTATTTGTCACAACTACCTGCTCCGTACCAAGCAGACCACTCTTGGAATCGGACATGATAAAATCAATTCGGATCGGCATGGTATCACAGCTGTCAATAACCTCTGTAAGAATTCCCTGTTCGATCAGATGATCACGATACTCCGCTGCCATACCGGTATAATCTGCTGCATAACTGCTTTCCTCACTGCCATCTCCTGACAAGAAGGTATAAGTCATGGAAATATCTATGTGCTGGGGTTCTTCCATCATGGTGAAATAACCTGCACCCTGTCTGTTATATACCTGGAAATAGGTGGTATTGTATTCAAATCTCGGATAAGCCCAGGTATATAATACCTTTTTATTTTCATCCGGTCGTACAATGATATCCATATATTCTGCGCCGGACTCTGCATATGCCACAAAGGCAGCCTGGCTGTTTCCGTGTGCAATACCAAATACCGGTACTACAGGATTTTTTAAAGGTACTACATCACTCAGGGATGAATAATAGTAGGTCTCTGTGCTGGCATCACTGCCGTATACATCACCGATATATTCTGTAAATGCCACTTCATTGTCCGCAAAACGGATCAGGCTTCCGCATCCATCCGGTACAAATACATATCCCGGTACTCTGTACTTGGCAACCGCATCACCATAATCACCTGTTGCAGGATCATAATACTCAGCCTCACCACCGCTTGCACCCAGAAACGGAGTCAATAAAATGGATGCCATTTTATATTTTCCTGTTCCTGTAATCTCCTCAAAAGGAATCTCATATTGGATAGAATCCTCCTCCAATGTGATATATACCTTTACCTGCAGATCGATATCTTCAAAATCAACATCTAATCTTCTGGTTGCCGGATTATTATCAAGCATCTGTAAGGTACTTGATACGCCATCCTTGGAAGCAGAGCTGATATTCTTAATGGATTCAGATTCATAATATTCCACTGTGATCAGCGAATTGGCAATACCGATATAGGTGCTGTTTAAGCTCTTTTCAATAGGATCTGCTGCAGCTAACTTCTCCTCTTCTGTTTTTGCAGCCTTTACTGCGTCCTTAATATCTGATGAAAATCCCAGATCAGCACCGGTCTTCCAAACATAACCGTTTCTCTTATCCTCAATTGCAAAGATATCTCTGTCATCTCTATAGTAGTATTTGACCAAGTCTGTTTCATAAAGGAATTCATAATCCTCCAGACCTGCCTCGTCATACACAACCTCTTCCGGAGGCAGCTTGGTATCTCTGCTTGTAGGAATATAAGCAGCTGCAGTTCCCGTCAGTGTCATTCCTGATACCAGGGACATTGCAGTCAGTGCGGCAAATACGCTTTTTATTCTATTTTTCCTCTTAACTAAAGACATTTCGCAGCCCCTCCTGACCGATTGTGTACAAGAACTCATAAACTTCTTCCCACATAATAATTATTATTAACACCATAATCGCTGCAATGATCATAAATACAAGCGTCATCACAAAGCTCTTTAAATTTTCCTTTGCAGAATAATCGTGCACCGTCATAAATCCCAAGAATATTACGATAACGGACCATGTAATACCGATCAGCAGAAGGATCGTTAACAGGAAGGACTCATTGTATGTCATTCCATAAGAACAGATTGTGATCACTATCATGGAAATCAACAGCGGCAGACATCCATAAGCAGGAATCATATATACCTGTGCCAGTGTACCGTCACCATCATTAATGGAGGTGACCAGCCAGTTACATATGATAAACAATCCCAACAATACAAAGAAACCTACCACAATACCGCCAATATCCATATCTTCTACTGCAACATACTGATAGATAAATCCCTTAGAGGTCTGATACAGCATATAGACGATGAAAAATACTGCATAAATAGCGGTTGCACCGCCCACACTGCCTGCACGGTGTCTGCGGATATCGTAGTACCGGTTCATAGGTGATTTTGCCACCTTGCCGGCATACTGGAAATCCCGGATGATCGGAACAGTTCCCCAGAAATCACTGAGTTTTTTCTTAAATTTCTTTATCTTATGTTCCTTTCTGTCAAGGAAGGATACGATTTTTGATATGATCCACAAAGCAACTACAAATCCAAATACATATGGAAGTACCTTTTGGATCATGACATTACGCACTTCCCAGAATGCTTCTGAATAATAGGATCTGTTGCCTGCT
The DNA here is from genome assembly GCA_964467405.1 of uncultured Acetatifactor sp. Lineage (GTDB taxonomy): Bacteria > Bacillota > Clostridia > Lachnospirales > Lachnospiraceae > Acetatifactor. The sequence goes on from CAYXQG010000008.1 coordinate 6,813, forward strand.
ACCTCAAAATGCTCCATTGCCTCTTCGTAATGGCCTGCATGGAAGTAGGCTTTTCCTACACCATTATGTGCAAGCACGGACATCTGATTCAGCTTCAGTACTTCATTCCACTGTATAAGGGATTCCTCATACATACCCTTCTCATACAGTCCCATTGCCTCATATACCGTCTGTGCATAGTCCGTCGCACGGAAGGAGGATACATATCCCTTATCTCCGTCGATTGTCCATACATTTCCGTTATGATCCACAGCGATTGCAGGCAGAGTAGAATAAAGACCTGCCACATCCATATTGCTCACGCCGGAACCAAAGGAAAAGATCAGCTCACCGTTTTGGGAATGTACATCTATATATCCTGTAGTACCGCAGGAATAAATGATCCCGCGATCATCTACATAAACATCTGCAATAGAATCACTTACACTGTATACAGTCTCCTTAAACATATTGCCGCCTGCAGTATCATGTTTCTTTACAGCATCCTTCCATCCTCCCATGGTAGTCGTATAAACGATACCGGACTGATCCAGGAACACATTAGAAAATGTGATCGGTACAATATCGGTTACGTTAGCCAACTGCTCTCTTGAGAAGATCAGCTGCTGCAACGCCTGCATAAAAGTGAGTTTCGTTTTATTTACCGTAAAATATCCTAAGAATTCACCTGTGTGTGCCAGCTGAATGACACCACTGTAAACACCTTCACCAATAATATACATATTACCGCTTTTATCTACAGCAATCTTATTTGGCTCAAAGTTTGTATCTGCAAACAAAGGACTTTGCGGTTTTCCAAACTTCTCCTTCAGCTTAAAATCCTTTGAAAAACGGAATACACTCTTTGCACCCGAATCAGATACATAAATATCTCCCTCTTCGGTAACAAAAATACCTCTCGGTGTAGCAAATTCATCATGCTTCAATTCTCCCACCACTTCACCGGAAGAAATATCATATTTTAAGATTCTCTTATTGCCGGTATCTGCAATGTATAACATATTCTCACTGTCTACAAACAGATCCTGCGGTGTGGACAGACCAAGATCCGTGATCGTTTTGTCTGTCAGATAAGCATCCTGTGTACGGACAAATTCTCCGTTCTCATCCAGTGTATAGGTATAGCTTGTTGCCTGAGATGCGTATACCTTCTGCGGTGCCGCAATGCCTGTCAGGGAGACTATCAGAAGCACTGTGGTCAGCATCAAAAGCAAAACCTTTTGTCTAGACTTTTTCATCACTTTTCTCCCTTCCTTACTTAATACCTGAATGGCTCATTGTATTCATAACCTGAGACTGCATGCAGACAAAGATGATCAATGTCGGCAAAAACAGAATGACGGATGCTGCCGCAACCATACCCTGTGCAGCTATTGTATTGTTTGTTGCAATAGAATTCAGATAAAATGCCAATGTTCTCATGGAATCATCTGTAATAAAGTTATTGGATGCCTCTACTGCTCCCCATACCTGCTGGAAGGTAAGAACAACAGAGGTTGCAAGTGCCGGTCTCGTTAATGGTATGATAACCTTGCAGATAATCGTAAAATCTTTTGCACCATCCATGATCGCTGCCTCGATCAAAGCATCCGGGATCTGATCCACGAACTGTTTTACCAGAAACAGACCTACCGGCATTGCTACCAAAGGCAGTATATGAGCCCACCATGTATTGATCAGGCCAAGACGCACGATAACAATATATCTGGGAACTGCAACTGCTGTGGGCACAAACATAAGTGCCAGCTGATTCAATTCAAACAATGCTTTATTACCCTTGAATTTCTTTTTGGAGAAGGCATAAGCAGCCGTGATCGTCAGCAAAAGATTCAGGACAACCGTAATAACCGTAACGATCAGTGAATTAAATAAGTATCGTGACATCGGTACACCGGTATTGCCGGACAATGCAAACAAATCCTTAAAGTTATCCAAAGTAGGGTTCCGCACAAAGATAGTCGGCGGGAACGCAAACAGCTCTCCTAACGGCTTAAATGCCTGGTTGATTACAAATACAACCGGAATGATCATAAAGATTGCTAACGGCAACAGTATTATGTAAAATTTTAACTGTCCTACCGAAAATCGTTTGGGATTGATTCTGGAGCCACCCAACTTGCTCCTTCTTCTTTTTCTGTTTTTCATCAAATACTCCCATCTGCGTACTTTAAACGCAACAACTTAATCTTCCTCGCTGAACAGTTTTTGTGCTACCTTGTTAAACAAATATACGATCAGCAGAAGTACCACAGATACTGCGGCGGCATAACCCATTTCATAACGGATAAAACCATAATCATCAATATGGTTTGTAATGAGCTGTCCGGAATATTCCGGTGTAGGATTGGCACCTGATAAAGTAACGCCGATCCAGCCCATGTTAAACGCATTCACAATTGCCATAACCGCACCGAACAGCATCTGCGGCTTCATAGACGGTATGGTAATATAAAAGATTTCCTGGAAACGGTTTTTCATGCCGTCCACATAAGCTGCTTCGTAAAGCTCATCATTAATATTCAGGATACCGGATATCATTGCCAAAAATCCGATACCCATTGCAGACCAGAGGGAAACAAAGATCATAATTTCCATGAACCAGTCCTTTGTCAGCAAAAACTGAATCGGCTGATCAATGATCTCAAGCTCCATCAGGATATTGTTCACAATACCTCTCTGGTCACCTGAGAAAATGGTCTTCCAGATAACGCCAATGAATACCTGTCCCAGCATGGAAGGCGTATAAATTGCCAATGAGATAATCGTTCTCGGAATTGCCTGAATCTGTGCAAGCATCCACGCAAGCAGGAAGGAAAGGGCGTATCCGCCCGGTCCTACCACCAATGCATACAGGAATGTATTCGGAAGAACAAACTTTAAGAATGTTTCATCCTGTGTAAATAAGGTAATATAATTTAATAATCCCGTAAATGTGGGTTCATTAATTACATCGAAATAAGTAAAGGAAAGGTAGATTGCAATGATTACCGGCACCAGAATAAACAGGGAGAATACAATTGCATAAGGAGCTAACAGTACAGCGCCCTTAAAACCTTCTGTCTGAACAAGTGGTTTTTTCCTCTTCTTCATTATTCATTCTCCTTTCCTGCTTTATCCATCTGCTCTTGTATCCAGTCAATATCCCGGATTACAAAAGGCTTTACAAGTTCATCATTTTCATTATAGAAGCCTAACTCGGTCATCTTCTTCTTGATCTCTCGATTGATATCAATGGTCTTCTCATCTACTGCAACCTGTGCTGAAGTACCATCCAATACCATCGTATTCCAGATATCTGAAATAGAACGCTCAACCAGATACTGACCGGGTGTTCTGGTTACGTCTCTCAGCCAGTGTACCTGTTCCAGAATAACATCCTTATCAGCCTGATCGATAGGTGCATCGGCCAAAGCCTCTAAGTTAGAAGGCATCCAGAAAAACTGTTTGCCGTAGGTGGATCTTAAGGTATAAGTATAATCTACCTGTGTATCATGATCCGTCCACCATTTTAAGAACTCCCATGCCTCTTCGGCCTGGTTTGTATCCTTAAAGATGATACCTCCCGTACCGTTTGCTACATAATAACGGCAAACACTTCCGTCCTCCTGTACGGTACCCGGATATGCTGCCAGTGCCCACTGACCATCCAGCTCCGCTGCACCATTCTTCAACAGAATATATTCATTGGAGTCAATGATACCAACCGGAAGAATAGAATAACGGAAGGAGTTAAAGAAGGAGTTAACCTGTGTATCCAGTGAATATGCAATGAACAGATTACCTAAAGCCTGAAGACCCTTCACGGAATTAGGTTCATCAATTGCAGTCTTTAAGCCATCCTCTGTATACAAACGTCCGCCATTCTGGAAGATCAACGGTGTGGTCTGATAGAACCACTTATATCCTACACCTGCTGAAATATTGTGATAGAAATTCATACCCTATCTTTGCAGTTCAGGCAAAATTCCCACAACATCATCCCAGGTATCCGGTATTTCCAGACCAAGTGTTTCAAACACATCCTTACGATAAACCAACGCATGGAAATCCAGTGTTTCAGGAATCGCATATACACCCTCATTATAAACATAAGGTACAAATGCACCTGCCACAAACCGGTTTGCTACCTGCCAGAAATCATCAAACTGTGTCATATCATATAACGCACCACGGCTGGCAAGATCAAATGGCATGTAAGAGGTCAGTCCCAGAGCAATATCCGGTGTCTGATTTGCTGCTGCTGAAAGTGTCAGCTTATTTGCATCCGGCATAATGGAGACCTTAACTTTAATTCCTGTTTTTGCCGTAAAGTCCGTATCTGCCATCTTCTGCAGCAGATCCACATGAGTAACCGCACGATTCACCCATACAGTCAATACATCCTCATCATCCACCTCAATGCTGTATTTATTGGTAGTAAAGGAATTGAATAATGTTTTAAGCCAATTTCCTGCAATTGCCAGAACTCCTGCACGTTCTGTGGGAAGTTCTCCCTCACCATATGCATAGATCATATCCAATGTAAAGTCCTGCTTACAGATTTCGGAAGTAAAATTACTTAAGGAAACCAGTACAGAGTTGTCACGTCCCGTCAGATCATTGGTATACAATGCTATCTCGTCCGGATATTCTGACATTTTGTCAATAAATTGCATTGCCTTATCAAAATCTGAAAGCAATGCTCCGTTAATACCATACTTAGAATATTCCTGAAGGCTGTAACGGATATCCTGGATCAGGATTTCATATGCCTTCAAATAATCCGGAATCTGCGGAATATATCTGGTCATATACCAGGTTCTGCTCTTATCGATCTCTGATCCTGCTACCTTCGTGATCTCCAATGCAAACTGTGATACATGCTCTGATAACAGTCTTGCATATCTCCATGCCTGAATCACAGGCTCAGATTCAGTTTTCATGGAAATCGTATGAGTTCCTGCAGTCAGATAGAAGTAATACGGTACACCCTCACTGTCTGAAAGAACCTCATTCGTCCAGGCTGTTCCTGTAGGTGCAAATACATAACTGATACACTCTTTAAAAGGAACTTCCCCATCAATCTTAATGGTTTCAAACGTATCGAACTCTTTCTTCTCATTCTTATAGTGGAATGCAAGCTGATACCAGCCATCCTGTTCCACATTCACTTCATAGTCTATTTCTGTACCGGCCTCTGTCCAGTTTAAGGTATTCAATACCTTATATTTTGTATCATGAGGAGTCAGTGCCGGATTGTTTTCATATTCAAGAATTGCCTGTGTCGAATTTTTCTGTACATAATCAACAGCATTTATCGAATAAAAGGCATCTGCCAACTGCGGCGCATTTGTTTTATCAGTGCCGTTTTCGGCTAAATATTCATCATAAGAAGGAATACCAAGATCCGGTTCTGAAATAGTCAGTGCTCCCAAACCCAATCCGTCTGATGAAATATTTGTCAACGTAATCTCATTCTTTCCTTCTTTCAAAGGGAATAACAGCGGTGTTGCGGAAGAATATGTATTGTTGTACAAATAGATCTCTCTCCACTCTTCCTGTCTTACCTGCTGTGGTGCCGATTCATCCCCGTATCCGTCTACAGGGAAATCTTTTGTCTTATCCTGCCAGATCAACGGCAGGGCGATCGTTTTCATTTCATAGTACGGCTGTTCACCATTGATCTGAATATCAATAGCAAAGTCAGACAACGCACTGCCGACCGGCTTGTATTCCAAGCTGATATAATACCAGCCATCCTTTTGTGCATCTACGGTATATGTCGTACTTCCTTTATAATCTACAGTTCTCGTTTCCCCTTCACCGGCTGTATAGGTACCGGTTCCGTTCTCTTCCTGTGCATACTCCAAATAATCGCAATACATGATTTCCGCAGACGTCAAGGAACCGGAAAGAAGTTCATACGCCCATCTTACATCTTCCTTGTCGGCGGCGCTCACATATTCTGTATTGTCCTGGTTGAATAACCATACACAGGCTACAACTGCTATAACTGCAACAAGCAGAAATATCGCTGCCTTCTTTATTTTCATATCCAAGCTCCCATCCGCGCATATCATACGCTTTTTTAGAAAAAGGGAAGGTTTGTGGCCTCCCCTTTTTCTTCATATTTCTATGATTTATTCATCATCGATTACTAAAAATCAGCATCTGAAAATCCATAGTAGCTCTTTAAGCCATCTTTGATAGCTGCTTCAGCTTCAACGAAACGCTCATTGATATCTGCATTCCAGTCAGACAATCTTGCCTTAACATTATCCAACCAGCCTGCTTCTGTACTTTCAACACCTGCAATGCCAGCGCCGGTGATATTTAACCACTCATTTAAGCAAGCAGTTTCTGTTCCGTCAATGTATACCCAGTAAGGATAGCACTTATCAGAAACATCCCAGAACTGAGCATTCTCCCAAAGTTCAACTACATAGTGGAAACCGGGCATTAAGTCTGCATCAGCATATCTTGTATGAGTAGATGTTGAATACCAGATATCCATCTGTTCATCAAATGCATCACCTGTTACAAGAGGGAAAGAGTCATTTAAAGAGGTTCTCAGAGTACCATTGTCACTGTACATCTGATCTGCTCTTGCCTGCATAGCTTCAGAAGAACCACACCAGAATGAACCAAATGCATAAGCTAAATCTAACTGAGCCTTTTCAGCATCACTCCAAGCAGGATCACCATCATCCATAGCATAGTTATGTATTGCCATAGGGTCTACACAGATACCGATTGTGTTAGGCTGTGAATCTGTGCTGGGTCTTGGATAAATATCCCAGTCATTAGACTCTACAGAGTTAACAGGCCATGTACCGTCTTCAGCCTGACCAACTGCTGCTGCACCAAGCATCCAAGGATCTCCGTCATAGGTTAAAGCATAGTTACGGCAGAAGAAACGATATCCCCACCACCAGCCATCATCCATGATTTCGCCGGGAACGTTACCAAGTGTATTCTGAGGGAAAATAGCGGTCTGAGACCATGTAGGAATATAAGAGAGTAAATCTCTTACTTCATCTGTATCAATGTCTACTCTGTCACCTGAGCCTGAATAGTTAGCCATCTGGTAAAGAACAGTTGTTGAACCTGATGAAACGAAGCTGATAGGAGCATTTAATGCACCCCAGAAACCATCACTGCCATCTGCTGAGGATACGAATTCGGTATACTCATCGATATCCCAGTCAGCATCCGGAACTTCAATATTGTTTGCTTCAGCAAGTGCTTTATTAACATATACACCCCAAGGCTGTGTGAACTGAGGAAGTCCTGCCTGGAAGCCATAGAATGCCATCATGTTCATAAGAGACTCATTAAATGACTGATATAAAGGCTCTTCAGAATATACAGAAAGGTCTGCTACCATACCACGGCTTAAATCACCTGCAAGGTCTGTAGAAGCATATACATCAGGATACTTTCCATGCTCTGCCTTGAAGTTCTCTAACTCCTGAAGCCATGGTGTATCATTGCCGTCCGGATCATCTGCCTTTGCCCAAAGGTTAATGCTGATGTTCGGATATACTTTATTAAATTCTTTTGCCATAGCATAAATAGCTGCTACGTTCTGACTGGTAATATCTTCGGGTGCCCAGTCCATGCTGCCAATGTTCTCATAATAAACACTGTCACCTGACCAACACATAATAGAAATGTCACCCTCAGTATTAGGATCCAAGGTCTTCCAGAATACCTCTGCTACCTCTTCTACCTGATTACCTGAATTGTCCACACTGCTCTCAGCCTTTGATTCACTTGACTGAACTGTTGAGCTGCCCTGTGGTTTCTCATCCTTACTGCCGCAGCCAACTGCCATAGTAGCTGTCATGCAGAGTACAAGCGCTAAGCTAAGTACTTTTTTGAATCGTTTCATAATACCTCCGTTTCTGTGCACCTTGCACAATCATAATTTTATTTCCTGCAGTCCCTCTGCTGCAGTAAAAACGTTTTTACAAGATGATAATAGCACTGTCTTGTACAAATTTCAATACATAAAAACGTTTTTATTAGACTTTAACAGTTTTGGATTGTGTTTTTTGTACATTTTTACAATTCTTTTTCGCTCATTATTCGTAATTTTGTCTTGTGTCCGTATTTTTCGTCTGTTTTTGTGCTTTTTAGATCATTGTAACGTTTTTATTTTGACTTTAGTATGCATTTTTCTTTCCTTTTTTCATTTCATTTATGCATATTGTCAGTGCAAAAAAGGACCCCCTGAAAGGAGATCCTTTTGTCCGCTTAACGATACATTTTCATATATGCACCATGTGCATCGATCAGCTCATCACACATTTTTACAATATCATCCAGACTCAGCTGTGCCGCTGTATGGGGATCTAACATAGCTGCCTGATAGATCGCATCACGCTTCTTTGTTCTGGCAGCCTCAATGGTCAGTAACTGCACATTAATATTGGTCATATTCATAGCTGCCAGCTGTACAGGCAGTTTTCCTACATGGCAGGGATGTATGCCGTCGCCGTTTACCAGACAGGGAACCTCTACACAGGCATCTGCCGGAAGATTTTCAATACAACCGCCGTTCAAGATATTGCCGCCGATCTCATATGGCTTGTTTTCCACGATTGCTTCCATGATACGGGATGCATATTCCTTACTGCGCTCATGTGTGATCATACCGCCATTTAAGATTGTATCCCTCTCCTGTTCCCAGCCGGCAATCTGCTTCACACATCTTCTGGGATATTCATCCAGAGGAATATTATATCTATCGATCAATTCCGGATAGTTAGGCTTGATAAAGAAACAATTGTATTCCGCATTATGCTCACTGGATTCTGTGCAATAATAGCCAAGACGTCTGATATATTCATAACGGACCATATCCTTATGCTTTTCCGTATCATTTTTCTCCAGTGCTCTTCTTCTGATCTCAGGATATAAATCGTTTCCTTCCTTATCCTGTATTTTCAACAGCCAGCCCATATGATTAATTCCGGCAATCAGCTCTTTTCTGCCCTCCAGCTTATCCTCCATTCCAAGATCCTTCAAAAGTCCCTTGGAGCATACCTGTACACTGTGGCAAAGGCCCACCGTCTTCACGCCGGTATAACGCTGCATATAACCGGAAAGGATACCCATAGGATTGGTATAATTCAGAAACCATGCATCCGGGCAAACCTCTTCCATATCCCTTGCAAAATCCTCCAATACAGGTATCGTACGAAGCCCTCTCATAATACCGCCGATTCCAAGTGTATCTGCTATAGTTTGACGAAGGCCGTATTTCTTCGGGATTTCAAAATCCAGAATGGTACATGGATCATAACCGCCTACCTGAATCGCATTTACTACAAAATCTGCCCCCCGCAGAGCTTCCTTTCTGTTTTCAGCACCCAGATAAGCTTTGATCACTGCCTTCCCCTGATTGGTATTTTTGTTAATGGCCTCCAGAATAATTCTGGATTCTTCTAATCTCTTGCCGTCGATGTCATAAAGTGCTATTTCACTTTCGCCCAAAGACTCCGTACACATGCAGTCACCCAATACATTTCTTGCAAAAACCGTACTGCCAGCTCCCATAAATGTAATCTTCATCATACACTTCTCTCCCCAATCGTATTATTGTATCGTTTTCTCAGATCCGATACTACTTAAATAGTATATTCTTTTGCATAATGCGTCAAGAAAAAGGATGCATATTTGTAATTCTCTCTGCATCAGATTTCAGCACCTGATTGCGATCTTGATCACACCGTCCAAATGATTTTCAAAGATGCGGTATGCCTCTTCAATATCAGCAAGTGCATATCTGTGCGTGATAAGAGGTGTAGTATCTAATTTCCCCTGCTCAATAAGCTCCAGGATCTCTGCACAATCGCAGCCATCTACTCCGCCGGTTTTAAAGGTAAGATTCTTACCGTACATGTCCGGCAGCGGCAGCGTCTGTGCTTCATCATACAAAGCAACCACTGTCACAATCCCATTGGAACGGGCAGATTTCCATGCAAGATCAAAGGTATCCTTTGCACCGGCCGCCTCTATGACAACATCCGCACCTCCATGCTCAGATATATTTCTTACCAGTTCCTCACATTCCTGTGGCTTACAGACATACACATCCGGATAATGCTCCCTGATAAATTCTGCCCTTTCCGTCTCTTTCTCACATACAATGATCCTTCCGGGCTTTTTAAGCATAACACAAAGCAGAGTACAGATTCCTGTCGGTCCTCCACCAATGATAAGTACAGTATCCTCACTCTTAATTTCTGAAATTCGCGCTGCCCAAAAGCCTGTTGCCAGTATATCTCCTACAAACAAAGCCTGTTCATCCGTCACACTGTCAGGAATTTTATTTAATCCCTGATCTGCATAAGGCACACGTACAAGCTCTGCCTGTCCTCCGTCTATACGACAGCCTAATGCCCATCCGCCATTTTTATCTGTGCAATTATTCACATATCCATTTTTGCAGAAGAAACATTCTCCGCAAAAAGTTTCTACATTTACCGTCACCCTGTCACCGGGTTTTACATTGTATACCTGTGATCCGACCTGCTCTACGATTCCCACCATCTCATGTCCTAGCGTAATACCGCGAACCGCCCTGGGCACGCTGCCATGCTTAATATGCAGATCACTGGTGCATATGCTTCCCAATGTAACACGCACAACAGCATCCCTCGGATTCACGATCTCAGGCTCCGGCTTATCCATAAGTACAAACTCACCCTGCTTTACATAAGTTAATGCTTTCATTGCTTTTCCCTTTCAGCTCTTCCAATTATCCTGTGATACTAATGCTCTTTACAGCTCATCTTATAAACGGTCAACTTGAAAACAGCAACTGATTCAAGCATCTTTTCAGTAAAGTCCCATTCCCATTTTCCTGTATTATGCTCCATAATTAAGGACAGTCCAAACTTCTTTTCCTCCGTCTCTGATACTATGCTTAAGATACCGTTTCCAATAATACTATGAAAATAAGCAGAGTAATTGCAGGCAATCTCAGCTGTACTGATGGTACAATCTGTGTCCATCTCAAATCCTACATCAGGGTTCTTTTTCATCAGCTCCAGCTTTCGCCCTTCCTTCGCTCCATGAAAATAAAAAACATAAGTATCATCCTTTTTCTCATAGCCGAAATTTAATGGTACAATGTAAACTTCTCCATTATCATAAAAGCCGATTCTGCAGCAATTGCATCGCCTTATAATATCTTCAATTCGTTCCTGATCTGTAACTTCTCTGTCTTTTCTTCTCATAATCCTGTATTTTTCCCTGCCTGTCATTGTCTTATTTTCTTAAACCTTATTTGTCCCAGCACTTTCCTTTATCTTCTTCTGCAATCGGATATTCATATTCTCCTTACTCACACCCCACATTCTCGCAGAATACCTCGTCGATGAGCGTCCTGCCATGGTAGAGTTTTACCGTACCCTTTCCGTTGCCACCATTCCAAAGACGATTATGCAGTTTCTTTCCGTTCGGTGCTTCATAGTTAACAAGTAGCATATCCTTTTTCTCACAGGTAATATCTGTTACCATACGGTTTCGCCATGTTTTCTGCTCTACATGCCAAACAATCTGCGTATTCGTTTCTTTGCAATCAAATTTGGTGCGTGTGAACGTCCAAAACTTCGAGAAATTGAACTCGTAGCACTTTCCTTCATACCAATAAGCAGACAGAAGTTTTCGTTTAAGGGCAATAGGACCGATTTTCGGACAACCGCCACCAATATCAAATACACTGTCAGTCAGTTTCCTACCGGTTATTTTGCTCGTCAGATTATTAGACGAGAGCCATACCCAGGGAGATGTAAAATCCTTGCCCCAATTCTTATCTGCATATCCGTAGCAGGTTTTAGGTGTGACTATATATCTCTCACCATTCCAAATAACCTCACCCTCATATGCAGTTTTCATTCCCTCAGCGTGCCAAAACATTTCAAAAAGCTGCATCCTACGAAAGAGGCTGCCCGCACCGTAGCCTACATTGAAAGCGACCTTTTTATCTATTTTAAGATTCCATGACATTTCGCCGTTCTGACACATCCATTCGGGATGAGCTTCGGCATCCTCAATTTTCACATGACCGCGCATCTCATTTTCGCTGCAGCAGCAATCGCCAGCTTTCACTGCGAAAGGAGTATGGAAGGATACCTCAATATTATTCCAACCGTAAAATCTATGTAACTGCGCTGCATCCTCACCCCAGGAACCTGCTTTCACCATCAGATAAGACGGCTGCTATGTTCTTTATGAAAAGACAATAGTTTTCATTGTCTATTTTTTATTAACATTCCATTTACCATTTTCTAAAACATACTGAAATTCGTTCAAATTATCATCAAGCATCACATCAATTAAATCCATAAAATCATTAACCAAATTAACATGACCAAGTTCTTCTGTCTTAATCCAATGCATCTGTCCTTCATCCGAAGAAACGAGTTCCCCCTTATATTGAGTTGCTTCAAAAAGGAAAACGATATATCGACCTTCCTCTATGGGAAACTGCTTTACACCACATAGTTTCGGGTTAATGATCGTCAATCCTGTTTCTTCCTTCATTTCCCGAACAACAGCATCGACAATGGATTCATTTGGTTCCACATGCCCCCCGGGCAAAGTAAACCCCTGCCAGTCTTTCTTTACTCTATTCTGCAGCAAATAATTTCCATCCTGATGCAGTAAACATAATACGGTAAGCTCTACCTTTTCTGTGCGTGGCATTGCACATACCTCCAGTTTCCATATAAAATTATTCCGTTTTTCATTCTGCCGCTTCACAAAACAACCAATTATCGAAACTCTGATACAGTTTTTCCACCATCTCAGGTCGATCACGACCTATCATATCCTGGCTTATCTTCATACCGGTCTTCTCTGTAATATATGAAAGGCAAGCATAACTTTCTCTATATTGACTTAACTCTGCTCTCGATACCGTTTCAACTTCTGTTGGAACAACAGTCCTAATTTCATCTTTATCATAAATACATT
>CAYXQG010000009.1:0-18249 GCA_964467405.1 uncultured Acetatifactor sp.
TTCCCGTATACTATGAGGAAATGCTGCGCGGATATCTGATGAAACTGGTTATGTCAGAGCTGATGGAGGGGCAGTTAGAGGGCTCTAAGGAGGTAATGGACAGAGGATATCTGACCTTGTTTTTTGCTTATTTAAATCTGCTTTGCAGCCGCAGAGAATATCTGTTCAAAGAAGAAGAAACCACCTCCCACCCTTTGGTAGAGACAGTTTCCTCTTATATTGATACCCATATTCAGGAAAACATTCTGGTGGACGAGCTTGCCCAGCTTGTTCATATGAGCAAATATCACTTCCTGCGCAAATTCAAGGAGCTGACCGGCGTTACCGTTCATGCCTTTATTGTAAACAAACGTCTGATCCATGCTGTAGAAGGGCTTCGAAGGGGCGAGAGCATCACGCAGGTTTACCAGGAGGCCGGTTTTTCGGATTATTCCTCCTTTTTACGTAACTTCAAGCAGACCTTCGGTGTATCCCCCGGAAAATATCATGATTTTTATTAAGTTTTATTTGCTACCTTATGAGGGCTCTGCGATTCTTGTAACGCCCACATAAATATCCGATATTTCATACCAGGTTGCATAATCAGTCACACCCGTCCGGGGCAAATTGAAAATCCCCTGGAAGATGCGGACAGCCTCCTCCGTATCCGGCCCGTAAATACCGTCTGTTGTAACGGTCGGAATCGCCGGATAATTTCCGGCAATCCGGTTTAACTGATTCTGCAGCTGACGCACCTTCTCGCCGGAGGAGCCGATGGTCAGACTGTAGCCGGGATAGGAAGAAGGTACGCCGGAAATAATTTCTGCTGTATTAATATAGATATCATTACCGAAATAATATCGCAGGATCTCTATGGCAGTATAGCCTTCATCACCCAAATATTTTGAGCCCCACTGGCTCAATCCTCTGCAGGTCACTCTCTGTCCGTCACAATAGGAGGTAAGGATCGGCTGACGCACACCCGGCCTTGACAGATAATTTGCAAAAATCGTATCTACCAGCACATCAATATTTTCAAAAATATTCCTGCCGTATACCCACTTCTGATCATAGGCCGTAGAGGAAGTAATCGTGAAATCATAGCCCTGATTTCTGTACCATTCCGTATATACCCGATTCAGTGTAAAGGACATGATCGCCAGTATATTGGCATATAAAGCTGCCTCCGGCCAGGTGGCATATATCTCGCAGGATGCAACATTTTTAATATAATCCTTATATCTGACCCAGTAATCCGGTGCTGAAGGATCATTGGGCAGGCCATCATGTACAATAATATACTCCGGTATCACTACCCTGCTTAATACAATCTCCCCCTGTTCCGGCATGGGCTTGATCTCTTCCTCCGGTATCTTCGGCGGATATTCTCCAAAAAGTGTATGCACGGGGATATTCACGATCTCCTCTTCCTCCTGTGTGATCTGCAGAGGGTTCATCCGGATCAACTGTAAGGACAATCTGTCCGGCAATATTTCCGATCCGGTTACCAATACAGGTTCATATCCGCTTGCTTCCACCGTAATATTATAATCCGTATATGGCTGCTCTTCTGACGGTTCCTGGGACAGACTAAACGCCGGAGCCGTTAACGGTATGATCTCTGCAGTACCGGAACGATCCGTAGTTGCGGTAGCCAATACGCCTTCCGGCTCTGTCGTATAAGAGATGGTTATTCTGGCTCCTTCTATAGGGATACGGGCCAGAGAAGAAATAACACTGATCCTAAGATCCCCGAAATATTGCTCCTGATTGCTATTTTGTTGATTGCTATCCATTTTCTTTTCCTAATGATATTCCTTTCTGTATATATATGCCGGGAATTTATTTTTGCGCCATTTTCTTTTGGGCATATTTCAATAAAAATACCCTTCTCAAATCTGCCGCCGGGATTATAATTCATTATCCCGACTGCCAACCGGAAGGGTACTTTTTTGATCTATCTTCTATTGAAACATCCAGCGAACCGGTCTGTTGATCGCTGAGTACGGACTGTTTGCTTCCAATACTGCCCATACTTCTACTTCATCGCCTTGCTGCAGTCCCTCACACTCCAGATCAAGCGGTGCTTTGACAAACTCTTTTCTTTCCGTAAAGAAACGTTTATTCCCACTAAACAAATAGACACGGCCACGGCCTTCAAAGACTTCAAAATGAATAACAGCCTTTGTAAAATCCTTTGTAGAACTTACCGGAACCTTTGTCTTAATATAGTGGATCAGGCGGGCATTTTCCAAATCTCCGCCGCCCAACTCACGGCCTTCAAAGAGCAATGGATCACGGAACCTAAGTCCTGTAAAGTTTTCATTATTTCCACGTCCCGGATTGTACTTGGTCCAGAAATTGAAATTCGGACGTTTCTGCATCTGATCGATATCCGGCCATGGCTGATTGATCAAGGTTCTGGAATAGAGCCACTCATCCAGGAAACGACATTCCTCCGCCGGCACCTCCAAAACAGGTTCAGCCGCCTCTTTCTCAATCGTCAGAACAACTGTATCATATCCTTTTATCTTTGCTTCAACCACGATCGGATCTGTATCTGCATTTGCTTCCACATAAACCTGCGCTTTGTTCTTGTACATTTTTATCTGAGGGATTTTCCAGCTTGCATGATCCCCACGGTTTCCGGAACCTACTGCCAGGAATTTCGCACCCTGTACCACCTTAAACTCTACCAAATGATCCGGTGCATCAGGAAGGAGCACTCCCTTTTCATCTGCCAGGGCAACGGACAGGATTGCCACATCTTGGCCGTTAGCACGTGTCGCATGTAAAATTCCTCCATTCTCCTGCCAAAGAACCGCCTTAACAGCCTCTCCTGCAGTCAAAAGGGTATCTTCCAATACTTTTCCCGATGCGGTAACACCTACCGCTTTTAACGTTCCGGATTCATATGCCACATCATAGGTAACCAGTGCTGTTTTTTCATCCACTGTTTTCTTTCCAAGAGAGGTACCATTTAAAAACAATTCCACCTCCTTGGTATTGGCATAGATCTTTACCGGCAAAACCTGTCCTTCTTTACCCGGATAAGTCCAATGACCTACGATCTTTAAACTGTCCTCCACTGTCCAAAGTGCTTTTTCTCTATAAAAATTATCGCACGGATCACAAAGAAGGCTGAACGTAGAGCTGTTATCGTTTCCGCTGAAAAGATACGGATAAGAGGTTTCTCCGCGATAAGGCAGACCGCCAAAGCCCAGAGCGCCGAAAATATAGGGTCTGGTCCTGCAGTATTCCCGGACAAAATCACTTAAGCCTTCTTCTGAGAAATAAATGGGCTTGTCCGGATTGTTGGTCCGCACAGCATCCAACGCCTCAGTCTTATATACATGATTGATACCGATCAGTTCAATATCACCCATCATGCCCGGAATCGCTGTTGCCACATTATCCGCGCCGGTAGCCGGGCGGGTCGGATCCATATGATTTACCAAGGCAGACAGCGTAGTATAGATATTGGTACCCTGATACTGGTCTCTGTAAAACTCCTCATTAAACAAACTCCACATAATAACGGACGGATGATTACGGTCTCTCTTTACCATTCTGATCACTTCATCCTGATTCTGCACGGATGAAGAAAACCAACGATTTTCATCCATACAGAAAAGTCCCAGTCTGTCACAGGCATCATACAATGCCGGTGCAAAAGGATTATGTGCAGTACGGAATGTATTGAAACCGGCGGATTTTAATTTCGCCATTCGGTATTCACTTAAAGCATCCGGAATACCGATACCAAAACCGGTAGCATCCTGATGACTGCCGTAACCTACCAGAAAATATTTCTTATCATTACAGAAAAATCCGTCATTTGCCGTAAAACGGATGGTACGATATCCAAAAGACGTCTCGTAAGTATCTGTTACTTCACCGTCAGCCTTTACCGTAGTTTTTAACAGATACAGTACCGGTGCTTCTATATTCCATCTGGTAACATCCGTTACCTTTACTTCCTGTTGAAAGATAGCCTTATCCCGTTTTCGGATTTTTTGACTTGTCTCTGCAGTTGCAACCACTTTTCCGGCTTCATCCAGGATTTCAGAAATAACACAAATTTCTTTTTCTTCATTAAATCCGTTGACGATCTCGGTATCGATCAACGTATTAAAATCATTGCCGCTGATAAGTTCTCCGCGCACGAAAGTACCCCAGAGATCCACATATGCCATGCCGGATTTGATCAGCCAAACATGACGGTAAATACCGCCGCCTTCATAATACCAGCCTTCAAATTCCTTCTGGTCCAGATAAACTGCCACAACATTGGGATCTTCCCCATATCTGGCAATATCCGTAATATCTACTTCAAACCCTACACCCGCTGTATAATTGCGAAACATGGGCTGCCCGTTCACATGCACTATACAGGAGGTCGCTACGCCTTCAAAATGGAGGGCGATACGTTTTCCCCGATCTGCTTCATCCAGAAGGAATGTACGGCGATACCATGCATTTTCTCTGGGCAAAGAACCCTGGGATGGCGGCTCCTCCATGGTCGGTGTTCCTTCCACCACATAATCATGGGGCAAATCCACTACCCTCCAGGCGGAATCATCAAAATCACGGCGTCCCGGTCCTTTGGAAGAAGCTGTTTTGGTCACTGTATACAGTGCATCATGCCACATATACTTTTTATACGGCACCTCTCCCAAATGGAAACGCCAAGCGCGGTCTAAAGAAAGCGTCTGTCTCCTCATGTTGTAACCCTCCGATATCCTTTATAATTGTGAAAAAACTCCACATAATCACTATATCGCAACTATGTGGAGATTTCAATTTCTGATTTATTTAGTTAACAACATCATGATTTCATTGCTTCTTGCAATAAATTTCGTCATTTCTTCCGGTGCAAGCGGTTCATGCTGGAGTTTTGCCAGGTCATAAAGCTGTTCGCAGATCAATGAAGCATTTTCTGCCTCCTTATTTTCCACTACATACTCTACTAACGGATGGTTTACATTCAGTACCAGAGTCTCTCCTTCTGCACCGAATGCTCCCATATCCATACCGGACATTGCATACATCTTCATCATATCCTGCATACGTCTGCTTTCCTCGGATAAGGTGATCATGGACGCGATCTTTTTATTCTTAAGCTTCTCTAACTTCACATTCAGCTTATCCTTTTTCAAGGCCTTCTTCATCATTTCCCCAAGACTTGCAGCCAGCTCTTCCATTTCCTTCGCTGCCTTCTTGGAAGTCTTTACCTTAAAGGTCTCTGTAAGATCAGCATCAATACGCTGGAATTTGACATTTTCGTTCTTATTCTCCAACTGAGACATAAAAGGCTGATCGATATTATGTGTCATGATCACGGCATCCATTTTTGCAGCTTTGAACATGTTGATATACTGACTCTGCTGTTTTTCATCCGTTACATAATAGATGATCTTTTCCTTTGCCTCTTCTGCCTCTTCGACCTCTTCAGCCTCATTCTCCGTCACTACTTCTGCTTCCACGGATGCACCGTTTTCATCTACTGCATTTACTTTCGTCTCCTCTAAAGGTTTGATCTCCAAACACTCCGGAAGAGTTAAATATTTGCCGTCCAGATTCTTAAAGAGGATATAATTCGTCATTCTCTCGCAGAATTTATCATCCTTTAAGCAGCCATATTTGATAAACGGGCTGATATCATCCCAGTATTTATCATATTCTTCCTTTTCGGTCTTGCACATACCGGAAAGCTTATCTGCAACCTTCTTTGTAATATACTCGGAAATCTTCTTTACGAAGCCATCATTCTGAAGTGCACTTCTGGAAACATTCAAGGGCAGATCCGGACAATCGATAACACCCTTTAACAGCAGTAAAAATTCAGGAATCACTTCCTTGATATTGTCCGCAATGAATACCTGATTATTATACAGCTTAATGGTTCCCTCAATAGATTCATACTCCGTATTGATCTTAGGGAAGTAAAGGATACCCTTTAAATTAAAAGGATAATCCATATTCAAATGAATCCAGAACAAGGGTTCCTTATAATCATGGAATACCTTTCTGTAAAATTCCAAATATTCTTCCTTTGTACAGTCATTGGCATTCTTTGTCCAAAGAGGCTGTGTATCATTTAAAAGCTCGGGACGTTTTTTGATCTTAAGCTTTTCTTCGTCCCCTTCCTTTTCCGGCTGGATGGTTTCTACAACCTCATCCGTATCCAGCTTCTCCTCTGCCTTGATGGTCTGTGTATCTGTATCATTTGCCTTACTCAGATAGATTTCAGTGGGCATAAAGGAGCAATACTTCTTGATCACTTCGCGTGCCTTGTACTCGTTACAGAATTCCAATGCATCCTCATTCAGGAATAAGGTGATCGTAGTACCTACCTCAGCCTTATCTCCGTCCTCCATCTGAAACTCAGTACCGCCGTCGCATTCCCAATGTACTGCAGCAGCGCCTTCCTTGTAGGATAAGGTATCAATATGCACTTCATCTGCTACCATAAATGCAGAATAGAAGCCAAGACCGAAATGGCCGATGATCTGGTCTGAATTGCTCTTATCCTTATATTTCTCAATAAAATCTGTTGCGCCGGAGAAAGCAATCTGATTGATATACTCATCTACCTCATCTGCAGTCATACCCAGACCGTTATCTATAAACTGCAGGGTTTTCTCCTTCGGATCTACAACGACCCGGATTTCTCCCTTGTAACCGTCCGGCAGGGTATATTCACCCATCATATCCAATTTTTTTAATTTTGTAACAGCATCACAACCATTTGATATCAGTTCTCTGTAGAAGATATCATGGTCTGAATACAACCACTTTTTAATGATTGGAAAAATATTTTCGCTGTTGATTGACAAGCTACCACTTCTAGCTGCCATAAAATCACTTCCTTTTCTTTCTCTTTCTTTTAAGACCCTCTCGGATCCTGTTCTGTTTATAAGTTTATAACTGTCCAAAATAAATGTCAACACAAAATTAGCACTCGTCTTTGCCGAGTGCTAACAACTTGCCGGAAAATGCCCAATTTACGGCACTTTCCGGATTTCTAAAATTTTCCTAAACAGCTTCTCCGTCCTAAAAATATGCTTCAAAAACATCAAAAAAGCTGCTTGTGGTAACTTCTTCATCATGGATCAGCTCCACCTGCTGCCACAATTTATTATTGAGCTTTCTGGCAAGTGTATCCACAAAGGCATCATATTCCTTACTGAAGGCTTCATTCTTTCGTTTCTCGATCAATACCAGCTTATTGGCATCCGTCTCCTCACGATCAAAGGTGCTGATGCATTTCATGATATGATATCCGTACTCGCTTTCGATCACCTGGCTGATCTCGTCCGTCTGAAGCTGAAAGGCTGCCTTCTCTACAGCCGCAGGCATTTCTCCCTTTTGAAAAGCAAGCCGGACAGTATCCCCTTCATTATATTTTGCCGCAAGCTGGGTAAAATCATTCTCTCCGGATACAGCCATTTCACGGATCTGTTGCATTTTCTGAAGCGCCTCTTCCTTCATGGTTTCGGAATACTCTAACCGGTTTCCCTCCCCATCCGTCGTATAGGTCTTTAACAGGATCTGTTCTACAACGATCGTTCTGGCTTCATCATCACTGATTTCGGGATTGACCCGGGCGATGATCTGCTGATATGTCTTCTGCGCCAGGGCACATTCCCTATACAGCTCCTCTACTGTCTTCTCCGTAACAGCAAGCTGCTTCGTTTCCGTCTCGTTTAAAGAAGAAAAATACTCCGCTGCAGCCTGTTCCACCAGACTTTCTTCTTCCTGACTCAAAACAATATCCTTCTGTCCTGCCAGCAGATAAATCGATTTCATCTGTGCAATCTGCGCCAGGGCGATATCTTTAATATTCTCCTCCAGAGTTGTGTCCTCAAAGGACGCATCCCATATCTGCTCCCCGAAAACCAGCTCATACTCATTCTGCATATTGGTCAAAAGCAGCATATACTCCGGCATGGTGCAGGATATATCCCCTATGCGGAATAGCTCATCTGCCCCAAAACCAATGGTGAATACCACTCTTCCCCTGTCTTTTGTACCACATGCACTCAAGCCTGCCGTAAAAAACAGCAGAGTAAGACAGATGCATATGATAGAATTCCATTTCTTTTTCATTGTGCTTTCCTTTCTCATCACAAATTACACAATCACCCTTAAAGTACTGCCGCTGCCGGTTTTATCAATGATGATCTGCTTATGGATCCTCTCCCTCAGTTCTCCCACATGGGAAATAATACCTATGAGTCTGTCTGATTCGACCAGACTTGTCAGTGCAGCGCAGGCCTGATCCAGGGACTCACTGTCCAGGGCACCAAAGCCTTCATCAATAAAGAGCGTCTCTACCTTGATTCCTCCGTTTTGTGCCTGTATTACATCACTCAGTCCAAGTGCCAGGGACAGGGATGCCTTAAAGGATTCGCCGCCGGAAAGAGTACGGACCGAGCGATATTTTCCGGTGTAATAATCTAATACTTCAATCTCCAGATTATCCTTTGTCCTTCCGTCCCCTACCTCTTTCGTACGACGCATTTCATATCTGCCCGCTGTCATTTTTCGAAACCGTATATTGGCTGCATTCAGTATTTCCTCAAAATAGCCTGCCAGTACATATTGTTCAAATACCAGCTTCTTACTATTATTTCCGGAGGCCATATTTTCCAACTCCTTCATATAGCCATATTCCCGGCTGCATTCCTCTATTTTTCCCACCTTCTCTGCAAACAGCCGACTTGTTTTTTTGATTTCTGTCAGAAAATGCTCCTCCTTCTTCAGCCTTTTAAGTACCTCTTCTCTCTGAAGCCTTTGTCCGGCAATATCCGTTTCCAGAGCCTGCAGATCAAATAATACATCCTCCCCGACGCTCCTTCGCAAATGCTCCAGCAATTCCCTGTTGGCCGTAACCTTTTCCTGATACTGATCCACAGCCTTTCCCAGGTGCTCCCTGTCTGCTCCCGGCAAATAAGCTTCCCTGTATTCCTTCTCAGTCTCAAAGCCATATTGAGCCAGGGCTGCTGAAAATTCCCTGTCGGCTGCCTCTTTTTCAAGCATTCTGCTCTCTTTTAATCCCTCTAACTGTCTGAGCCGTCTTTCTTTTTCCTGCAGCATTGCCTGTTTTCTCTGCATGGCATCACAATTGGCCTGCCATTTTTCTTCTGCTTTTTTTGCACCTAAGGACAGGATTTCCGCACATACCGGTTCTGTAACAGCTTCCATTCTTTCTTTCCTTAACTGCTGCTGTTTTCTTTCCTCTTCCAGGCTCCTTTTTTTCTCCTGTACTTTACTCTGCAGGATCAGTGCATTACCATGACTCTCTCTTACCTTCTCTTCCAGAGACTCATAACGCTTTTTTAGTTCCTGTGTCTCCTCCTCTGAAGGCATTTGCACTGCATTTTTCGCCGGAGCAGGATGTTCTAAAGAACCACATACAGGACAGGGCTTTCCCTGCTCTAAAAGTGCCGCAGCCAACCCGATCGCTCCATATCGCTGCATGCGGAGTGCTTCCTCATATTCTGCCTTTGCAGACAGGCAAAGCTGTTCCTTTTGTACATAAATTTCTTTTTCCCGGGCAAGCTTCTTTTCTGATTGTTCCAGATCCTTTTCTAACTCCGCAAGCTCTTTCCCCTTCTTCTCATACTCTGCAAGCTCCCCAACCAACAGCTTTAACGCTTCTCTTCTTTTCCAAAAGGGCATCAATGCTTCCACTGCTGCCTGATCTTCTGTCATTTCTTCTACAAGCATCTGTTTTTCTGTGATCACAGCCTTTAACTGTTCTTCTGCCTGCCTGCTCTTTAAATCCGAAAGTTCAACCCAGCCTGCATGAACTGCCTTCTGATACCGCTTTTGTTTTTCTTCATATTCCTCACGCAGATCTGCCAGCTTTTCTGCCGCCTCTTTGGCACCTCGATATTCCAATACTCTTTTATTTTCTTCTCTCTTTTGCACCAATAATGCACCGGCCTGATCCAGCTGTTTTTCTACGTCCTTATAGTCCTTATCATATGCGCGGCACATCCCCTGTATATGATCCTTCATTTCGTCCAGACACCGGCCTATTTGCTCATAATTCCAATATTCCGCTTCTGTCAGCTGCAAAAAAAGCTCTTCTGCCTCTGCAGCCTCCCTTCCCTGTATGGTCAGTCGAAGTACGCGGATATCCTCTTCCAGTCTGTGCTTTTGTTCCATGATCAGCTGATACTGCTTCTTTGCTCTCATGCCCAGTATGGCTGTAAACCGTTCATACACACCGGTACCGAAGATTTCCCTGAAGATCCTTGTCTTATCTCTTGGTGGTGCAGTTAATAATTTGGCAAACTCTCCCTGTGCGATCATGGACAATTGCTTAAACTGACCAAAATCCAACGCCAGCAGCTCCCTTATATAGGCATTGACCTCCTTTACGCCCTCGATCACCCTGTCATCCGGCAGACAGATTACTGCATTCTCCTTTTCCCTGGTATATGCCTTCTCACCGCTTCCTCTTTTCTTTGGGCGCATATACTCCGGATTTCGTCTGATCCTGTAAAATTTTCCTGCATGAGTCATTTCCAGCTCCACATAGGTTGGTGTCTGTGCATCTGCAAAATCACTGCGTACACTGCTTCTTTCCTTATCCCTGGTCTCTCCGCTCAATGCTCCGTACAATGCATAACTGATCGCATCAAAAAGAGTGGTCTTTCCTGCTCCGGTCGCACCGGTGATCAGGAAGATGCCCTTTCCTTCAAATTGTTCAAAATCAACTTCCGTTTTGTTTTTATATGGGCCCCAGCCACAAATTACCAGCTTCTGCGGTTTCATATCTGCCTCACTTCCACTCTTCCTCTGCCAGCTTTGCCACCTCCTCAACCAGCATGCGCTGCTTGTCTTCAAGAGGTTCCCCTGTCAGCATTTCATAAAAGTCTCCAAATAATTCCTGTATATTCTTTAATTTTCCCTGCAGACGGCTTTCATAGTTTTCTTCCTCTGCAGAATAATTCTTCTCGATCAAAATTTGTAAAGTATTGGGATATACACTTCTGAGTGTACCGATGGGATCGATCAATTCTTCCCTGTCCGTTAATGTTGCCTGAATATAATCTAAGGATGAAGTTCCGTCTGCCTGTACAATCTGTTCCTGCATCAGATCCTGCAGCCTGCCTTTGATACAGCGCATGTCATGATAAGGAAAAATCTGACGCTTCTTTATCTGTATACTGCCATCCCCTGCCAGGCTCACAATATTCACCGTCTTTGTAGTATTTGCCTCAGAGAAATCATACTTCATAGGGGCTCCGGCATAGTATATGGGGCCATTTCCCACATGCTGGGATTTATGAATATGTCCCAGTGCTACATAGGAAAAGCCCTGCAGCAGGTCAGCAGGCACATTATCAATTCCTCCGACGTCCACACCGGACTCCGAATTTGCCAATTCCGGCATCTGTCCGTTTTCTCCCGTTACAAAATAGTGTGCCAAAAGCACATATCTTTTTCCGTCTGCAAAGTCTATCTGTTCCTTCTCTAAAATATTGGCAACTGCCTCAGCGCAGTTTCTGCCCCCCGCCTGTGCCGGCTTGATAAAGGGCATACAGACCACACATACTGTTCCGTACGGGTCTTCAAATTCCACCCTACGCAGCTTTTCTTCATAGCTTCCTGCAATATACAGGCCCTGCTTCTCCAATATTTTGTCGGCAAAGCTCACTCTCTCCGCAGAATCATGATTCCCGCTGATCATTACCACAGGCATACCGATCCTTGCAAATCCAGTCAGAAAATCATCCAAAAGCCCTACTGCCTCTGTAGCCGGAACCGAACGGTCATATACATCTCCTGCGATCAAAACCGCATCCACTTTCTCTTCCTCTGCGATCAGAAAGATCTGCTCCAGCATATTCTTCTGATCCCGGTTAAGATCCGTTTCATATATTCTTTTTCCAATATGCAAATCACCTGTGTGCAGAAACTTCACTGTCATTTCCTCCCATAAGTCTTATACACATATCTGTTTCCGTGAAGACCGAACTATTGTACAAATGTTCATAATAAAAAAGGTGCTATACGCAACTAAATGCATTATAGCACCTTTCTCTCTTCTCTTCCAGCCTTAAAGGCTTCTGTCCAAAGCTTGCGCTTTTTTATTTGATCACATGGATCCATCCTTCAGGAGCTTCAATACGTCCCATCTGGATACCTGTCAGTGTATCATACAGTTTCTGGGTAACAGGGCCCATCTGAGTCATGCCTGCAGGCAGGCAGATTTCCTTACCATGGTCTACGATCTTTCCAACCGGAGAAATAACAGCTGCAGTTCCGCAAAGGCCGCATTCTGCAAACTCCGGAAGCTCGTCTACAAATACTTCTCTCTCTTCTACTTCCAGTCCCAGATATTCTTTTGCAACATACATTAAAGAACGACGGGTAATGGAAGGTAAGATACTTCCGGACTTCGGTGTTACCACCTTATTATCCTTTGTAACAAAGATAAAGTTCGCACCACCGGTTTCTTCTACCTTTGTTCTGGTCTTCGCATCCAGATACATATTCTCATCATATCCCTGATGATGTGCATCCACAATGGCATGCAGACTCATTGCATAATTAAGACCTGCTTTAATATGGCCTGTACCGTTTGGTGCTGCACGGTCAAAATCACAAACACGGATCGTTAAAGGTTTTACACCGCCCTTAAAATACGGTCCTACAGGAGTGGTAAAATTCTGAACTGATATTCGTCCGCAGGCTTTACACCAATAACAGGATTGGTACCAAACATATATGGACGGATATACAGGGTCGCACCGCTGCCGTAAGGAGGTACAAATGCTTCGTTTGCAGCAACTACCTTATTCACAGCGTCTAAAAATCTATCCTGAGGGAATACCGGCATTTCCAGTCTTTCTGCTGACTGAGCCATACGCTCTGCATTTAAGTCCGGGCGGAAGGTAACGATATGGCCGTCTTCTGTTGTATAAGCCTTCATACCTTCAAATGCTGTCTGTGCATACTGAAGTACACCTGCACACTCATTTAATACTATATTGGCATCTGTTGTAATGGCACCTTCATCCCATGCACCATCCTTATAAACAGATACATATCTGTAATCGGTCTGAACATATCCAAAACCCAAATTACCCCAATCAATATTTTTCTTTTCCATTAGGTATTCCTTCTTTCCTTGAAATATAAATCTCTTGTATTTATTTGCATTATATTATTATACTTTTTGTGCCAAAAGTCAATACGCTTCGTTAATTTAATTCGTAAAAGCAACCCTTTCATATCGCAGGAATTCATATGCAATATCAAAATAGGTAAACTCATCACTGTCAGCTGTCAGTTTCCACTCTGGAGACTTATCCAGATTCGGAAAGTATTTGTTTGCGGCATAGGTATGATCCAGCTTTGTAACATGTGCCACATTACAATAGGGAAGCAGCTGTTCATATACACTCTCGCCCCCTACTACATAAATATCCTCATCTGCATATTGCTTCAGCTCCTCCATCAATTCCTCTACGGAATGTACCACAAGTGCTCCCTTTACCTGCAGATTGAGGTTCTCGGACAAAATAATATTGGTTCTTCCGGACAGGGGTATTCCCTGGGGCATGGTAGCTAAGGCCTTTCGTCCCATAACGATCACCTTACCGGCCGTTTCCTCTGCAAAAAGCTTATGATCTCTCGGTATTCTGATCAACAATTCATTATTATGACCGATGCCCCAATTCGCATCGGCTGTTACATATAAATTCATCTGAATCTCCCTCTGTATTTACACTTTTTCTACTATCCCGTAAAATCACACTTTTACCGGAAATCTGCCGTTTCCTTAAATGGCAATGGGTATGTTCAGGATCTGCTCCCCTGTTTCATAACCATCTACCCGCACATCATGACGCGTGAACTGATAAAAATCCTTTACCTCCGGGTTCAGCCAGAAGGTCGGTGCTTCCTTAGGTTCTCTGGCGATCAGTTCCTTAATGATCGGAATGTGTCTGTCATAAATATGTGCATCAGCAATAACATGAACCAACTCGCCCACCTTCATATCGCATACCTGTGCCAGCATATGCAGCAAAACAGAATACTGTACCACATTCCAGTTATTGGCAGCCAAAACATCCTGGGAGCGCTGGTTAAGCACTGCATTTAAGGTCAGCTTATCATCTCCGGGCTTTTGGGTCACATTAAAAGTCATGCTATACGCACACGGGTACAATCTCATTTCATGCAGGTCCTGATGCACATAAATATTGGTCATGATTCTGCGGCTGAAGGGATTATTCTTCAGATCATAGATCACTCTGTCCACCTGATCCATCATACCTTCCTTGTATTGGTGCTTTACGCCCAGCTGATAACCATATGCTTTTCCGATGGAACCGTCCTCATCTGCCCATTCATCCCAAATATGACTGTGCAGATCATGGATATTATTGGATTTCTGCTGCCAGATCCACAGCATCTCATCCGTAGCAGACTTCAAAGCAGTTCTTCTAAGCGTCATAATAGGAAATTCCTTAGATAAATCATAACGGTTTACCACACCAAATTTTTTGATCGTATAAGCCGGTGTACCATCCTCCCAATGAGGACGCACCTTCTCTCCTTCCGTGCTGGTACCGTTCTCCAAAATATCCCTGCACATATCTATAAATACTTTATCTGCATAACTCATGCCTTTTTCCTCCAATGCTCTTATTTATCAAATTTATCACACAGTGCCGTTATCTGATCTGCAAGCTTTGCCAAATCCTTATTTGCACTGCCTTCCATCTTCTTAATGATGCCAAGCAGTCTCTGGCCTGCTGCCCAAAGTCTCGCATAAGCAGCATTCACCGGTTTTTCTTTCTTAAGATAAACCGGCGCAGCCTCATATACAAACTTCTCCGCAAGCAAGTCAAAAACCGTTCCGCTGTACGGAGCATAGGCCTCATATCCATATTCTGTCTTCAGGCACTCCGTAAAGGCAGTGCAGGCAGCATCATCTCCATGCACTACAAATACCTTATCAGGCTTTTCTTCAAAGGCATTGATCCACGCAAGCAGACCTTCCTTATCCGCATGTCCGCTCAATCCTTTCATGGTTTTGATTGCGGCACGAACCTCTATGGGCTCTCCAAACAGCCGTACCTCTCTTGCGCCCTCCAACAATAAACGTCCCAACGTACCGGCTGACTGATAGCCTACAAAGAGGATCGTACTCTCCGGTCTCCACAAGTTGTGCTTCAGATGATGCCTGATACGCCCTGCCTCGCACATACCGGATGCTGAAAGGATTACCTTGGGAGTCTCATCCGTATTGATTGCCTTTGATTCCTCACTGGTAATGGAAAGCTTCAGTCCCGCAAAGGAAATAGGATTAATTCCCTCCTTCACATATTGCATGGCCTCTTCATCAAAACAATACCATCTGTTTTCCGTAAAAACACCGGTAGCCTCGACAGCCATCGGACTGTCCACATATACAGGGAAATTCTCATGTCCCTCCACCAGACGGTTTACCTTGATCTGGCGTAAGAAATACAGAAGCTCCTGTGTCCTTCCCACTGCAAAAGAAGGTATGACCACATTGCCGCCCTTATCGAAGGTTTCCTTTAAAATTTTTGCTAACTCATCCACATAATCCGGACGGCTTTTATCATGATATCGGTCCCCATAGGTGGACTCCATGACTACATAATCCGCCTGTGCCGTAGAAATCGGATCTCTAAGCAGCGGCTGATCGGTATTGCCGATATCACCGGAAAAGACGATTTTTCTTGTTTCACCATTCTCAGCAGCCCACACCTCAATACTGGCAGAACCCAGTAAATGTCCGATGTCCGTAAAGCGGATCTTTATATTTTCGCACACCTCAACCACAGTATCATAGTGACAGGCAACAATCTTTTTCAGACACCCTTCCACATCTTCCATGGTAAACAAAGGCTCTACCGGTTCTGCTCCTGCTCTTCGGCGCAGCTTACGATTTTTCTGTTCCGCCTCCATGGTCTGGATATGGGCGCAGTCACGCAGCATGATACTGCACAGATCTGCCGTAGCGTCCGTAGTAAAAATCTGACCTCTGAATCCTCTTGCATATAAAAGCGGAAGCATACCGGAATGGTCCACATGGGCATGGGTCAAAAAAACATAATCCACCATAGACTCTGCAATAGGCAATGGTGCATTTTCAAAGGTGTTTACTCCCTGCTCCATACCATAATCTACCAAAATATGTTTTCCGCCGACTTCCAGGTAATGACAGCTGCCCGTCACTTCATGTGCAGCACCGATAAAGGTAAGCTTCATGGATTCTCCTCCCCTTCCTACTTCATTGCATTTGCAGTTTCATACAGATGATGATACATTCCCTTTTTCTCCAACAGCTCATCATGAGTTCCTTCTTCCACGATTCCCTCATCTGTCAATACCAAAATACGATCCGAATTGCGGATTGTTGATAATCTGTGCGCGATCGTCAGAGTGGTTCTTCCCTCAGACAGCTCTGAAAGTGACTTTGCTACTGCATATTCACTTTCATTGTCAAGTGCAGAAGTCGCCTCATCCAATATAATGATCGGCGGATTTTTCAAAAAGACTCTGGCAATACTGATACGCTGCTTCTGACCTCCTGAAAGCTTCACACCGCGTTCTCCGATATAGGTATCGTAACCATCCTTAAGACCCATTATGAATTCATGAGCCCCCGCCTTGATTGCCGCATCAATGACCTCCTGCTTTGAGGCACCCGGCTTTCCGTAAGAGATATTATCCATAACGGTACCGGAGAATAAATACACATCCTGCTGCACTACACCGATACTTTTACGCAGACTCTTTAATGTCAGCTTCTTGATATCCGTACCGTCCACTGTGATCGTGCCTCCGGTTACATCATAAAATCTGGGGATCAGATTACAAAGAGTGGTCTTTCCTCCGCCGGATGGTCCTACAATAGCAAGCTTTTCCCCTGCATGGATTTCCAGATTCAGTCCGGAAAATACCTTATTGTGATCATCCGGATATTCAAAGCTCACATCCTGAAATACAATCTCTCCCTTGGGATCTTTCAGTTCTGCTGCATCCGGCTCATCAAAGATCTCAATATCTGCATCCACGATCTGCAAGAAACGTTCAATACCCGTCATACCTCTTTGGAACTGCTCCGCAAACTCAATGATTCTTCGTATGGTTGCGATCAGAGTGGTTACATACATTAAGTAAGCAACCAAATCTCCCGGTTCAATGCTTCCTTTGAGCATAAATATGCTGCCTGCAACCAAAACAAGCAAATACATCAGACCGTCAAAGATCCTGATGGAGGTATTAAAAGCCGCCATGTAAAAATAAGATTGCTTCTTAATATGGAAAAAGTCCTTATTATCCTTTTCGAATTTCTCGTTCTCAATCTCCTCAT
Source organism: uncultured Acetatifactor sp. (assembly GCA_964467405.1). Taxonomy (GTDB): domain Bacteria; phylum Bacillota; class Clostridia; order Lachnospirales; family Lachnospiraceae; genus Acetatifactor. The sequence goes on from CAYXQG010000009.1 coordinate 17,360, forward strand.
TGGTAAAGGCCTTTACTACCTTATGCCCCAACAGGCTGTCCTCAATACGGGCATTCAGCTCACCAATCTGATTTCGCTGTTTACGGAAGGTACTTCTGACATAAAAATTTAACGGCATACAGACCGCCAGCATCAGCGGAATACACAAGAACATCATGATCGTCAGCGGAACATTGATCCGCACCAATATCACAAAGGATATTACAGCCTTGATCGCGCCGATAAAAAATTCCTCCGGGCAGTGATGTGCAAACTCTGTTACATCAAACAGATCGTTGGTAATACGTCCCATGATCTGTCCGACCTTTGTGTTATTATAATAAGTACTGGACAGCTTCTGTAAATGATTGTACGCATCCCTTCGCATGTCCGTCTCTATATGGGCACCCATAACATGCCCCGTATCGGACATATAGAAGTTTGCCAGACAATCTACAATACGCAGTACCAGATACAAAAGTCCCAGTCTCACTATGATCCCTATGGACAGATTCGCTGCTCCGCTTATTGCTTCATTGGTTATGAATCGCATGATAAGCGGCAGCACCAGCTCACAGATTGTAGTAAGCGCTGCACAAAACAGATCAAATACCAATACCTTTTTATACTTACTGTAATATGGTAAAAATCTCTGAAATAATTCTGTTGTTTTATAATTTCTTGATTCCATATATGATTTTCTTTACTCCTTCATTTGTTATATCTGAATCATCCTTCAGCAACATTCTCCGCTTATACCTTACCACAGAATGAATTTCTTCGCAATGCGAACAAACAATCTAAGCATCTGCATATTTTGAATTTGCACACAATTACACAAAAAATTCAAAAAAGAAGTACAATTTAAGTGTTGACAAAATCCAAATTATCATGTATAGTATATATTGTTC
>CAYXQG010000010.1:0-13271 GCA_964467405.1 uncultured Acetatifactor sp.
AGCAAACGTACTGCGAAGCAGTACAGTGGAGTGCGAAGCACGGGTTTGCGAGCGTGACCCGTGGAAGTCGAGCAAACGTACTGCGAAGCAGTACAGGGAGTGCGAAGCACGGGTTTGCGAGCGTAACCCGCGGAAGTCGAGCAAACGTACTGCGAAGCAGTACAGTGGAGTGCGAAGCACGGGTTTGCGAGCGTGACCCGTGGAAGTCGAGCAAACGTACTGCGAAGCAGTACAGGGAGTGCGAAGCACGGGTTTGCGAGCGTGACCCGTGGAAATTCAATACTCCCACAAAAAAGATACGGAAGAAAGAGAGAATGTCATGAATCATCTAAAGGAAAAAAAGGAATCGTATTTTCAGGTTGACACCGGCGATGAAAAACTATCCTTTATTAAATTATGCTGGCCGTTGGTTATGGAATATATTTTGAAATACATGCTGACCACGGTAAATACACTGATCTTAAGCGGATACTCCGATGATGCGGTAGCAGCTGTCGGAGTGGCAGGACAGGTGACCAATCTGAACTTTGTAATCCAACAGGCACTGTCAGCAGGTGCCATGGTATCCATCAGTCAGAACCTGGGAGCGGGCAATAAGAAAAGAGCCAAAAACCTGGCATCCGTGGTTTTGGCCATGACAGTTGGCGTAACAGCCATTTTTACATTGATGGCAACACTGTTCCCAATGCAGATTTTACGGTTCATGAATCTGGAGGAGCGTTTGTTAAAGGAAGGCGCAGATTACCTGGCAATCGTAGGAACGGTTGCGATCCTGGAATCTCTGATCGCCATTATTTCTGCCATCGTCAGATGTTACGGCTATACCAAGATTCCTATGGTCATTATCACCGTCATGAACCTGATCAATGCGATCGGAAGCTATATTGTGATCGAAAGACCTTTTGAAGTGCCGGTATACGGCGTGCAGGGTGTGGCAATTGCCAGAGCGATCAGTGTGGTGGCATCCTTCATACTTGCTTTGTTTATTATCCGTAAGGTACCGCTTGGCTTAAGCTTTTCAGCATTTAAAAAGGAAAATGAGCCCGGTGCAAACGTGAAGATTCTGTTAAAGATCGGTGTGCCCTCAGGATTATCCAGCTTTTCCTATAACTTTTCGCAGCTCATTGCGACCTCCATTCTGGCAGATATGGGTTCTGCTTCCGTATCGGCGATGGTCTATGTCAAGAATATCGTTCAATATGTAGCAATCTGTAGTATGGCCATCAGTGCGGCATATCAGATCATCGTAGGACGTGTGATTGGCATGGGAAAGAAGGCATATGCGAAGACTCTGGGAAATATGAATTTCGTCCTGTGTGCGGCCTTTAATACTATTGTTATTTTGACCATTGTATTGTTCAGAAGGCCCTTGGTGGCAATGTTTACGGAGTCCCCTCAGATTATGGGACTGGCTGTAAACGTGATTGTGATCGATATTGTAGTGGAATTTTTCCGTGCCATGAATCATGCCGGAAGTGCCAATCTGGCAGCCAGCGGTGATGTGAAATACCATATGATCATCGGAATTATTTCCTGTTGGGTATTCAGCGTGGCATTTTCATACATCTTTGGTGTGGTTTTGGGACTTGGTATTTACGGATGCTGGATGGCATTCTGTCTGGATGAAGGCTTCCGTGCCATTTCCTATTGCAGAAGATGGCAGAGCGGCAAGTGGGAGCGTTTTGCAGTTGTAAAGCGAGATGTACAGTAACCATCCTTTTTCCTGCTTCATATGATATAAAAAAAGGGATATGTGCATATGGATTTCAATCGCAGGATTCTGCCCTTTTACATGACCTATCCGGAGTTTGGCGGCAGATATTCCGGACAGGATGCGATGAATGATCTGGAATACCTGCAGCAGATGTATCCGGCGCAGGTGCGCCGCTTCCAAAGAAGAGTCAGTGAAGTATTAGACAAGATGGATTATGAAGGAAGTATGATATATGATGAGTATCCGGACCGGTACAGTCTGGAACGGCTGACAGACAGTGTCTGGAATATTCTCAAAAGAGAAGAGACCGCAGGTGATCCGAAAGAGGGAGAAAATACGGAAAAGTGGGAATGGATCAGATCCCTTCTGTTCGTGCTGGTGAATACGGAGATCTACAAGAGAAGACACGGAAACTCCCGCAGATTTTATAAATTTTAGTTGAGCTTTGTTTCTAAAGACATTACAATATAGTCATGGTGAAAGCCATGGCTATATTTGTATGCGGCAAAGGCTGTATCAGGAGCAAGCGGTACAAATCATACAGTCAATCAATAGGAATAGAGATGGAAGAGGGAGAAAATGGCAGCATTAGAGGAATTGATAGCACAGATTTTGAATAAGGATTTAGAACAGATTATTCTGAGTAATTCTCAGGATAAGGAGTTTGCAGCCAAGGTAAAGATCCGCCCGGTGCTGGTGAAGGAAAAGCTGGTATTTCAGGAGACACTTTACAGAGGAACACAGGTATTCCATGAAAATTATGAGGCTGATGCCATGGCAGAGAGAATCAGGCTTCTTTTGCAGGAATACTTCCGTCAGGGAGAATTTTACGGCATGAGTCTGTCTGCTACCGTACTGGTAAGCAGGAAGGGCAAGATGACCATTAAGAGCAAACAGGTGCAGAAGGAGCAGAAGGAAAGAAATCTGTCCCATAACAGGGAAAAACAATATATCCTGCAGGAAGGTGTGCCGGTGGATTTTTTGGTAGGCTTAGGCGTGCAGACCCCGGACGGAAAGGTAACCAAAAACAGATATGATAAATTCAGACAGATAAACCGCTATCTGGAATTTATAGAAGATATCCTGGATAAACTGCCTAAGGAAGGGACCATCCGGATCATTGATTTCGGCTGCGGGAAGTCCTATCTGACCTTTGCCATGTATTATTATCTGCATGTATTGCAAAAAAGGGATATTCAGGTAACAGGTCTGGATCTGAAAAAGGATGTGATCGCACATTGCAATGAGCTGGCAGAACGCTGCGGTTATGACAGACTGCACTTTGAAGTGGGTGATATCAGCACTTATGAGGGTGAGGATGCGGTGGATATGGTAGTATCCTTACATGCCTGTGATACAGCAACGGATTATGCCTTGGAGAAGGCCGTGAAATGGGGAGCAAGAGTGATCATGGCAGTACCCTGCTGTCAGCATGAGGTCAATAAACAGATTTCCTGCAGGCAGCTGCAGCCTGTGCTAAAATATGGTCTTATAAAGGAACGCATGTCTGCATTGATCACGGATGCGCTGCGGGCAAATCTGTTAGAGGAGCAGGGATACGATACGCAGATCCTGGAATTTATTGATATGGAGCATACGCCCAAGAACCTGCTCATCCGTGCGGTGAAGAAGGAGGGGGCAAAGATGGTACCCAAAAAGCAGACGGACAGTATAACGGAATTTTTGAATATCAATCCTACCCTGAAAAAACTGCTGGAAGGATGACAGGAAAACGTATCCCCGGAGTGATTATAAATTAGTATTTGGAACGGACAAAAAGAATGAAAAGAATTTTGATAAAAACAGGAGTTTTTCTGCTGACCTTTCTGCTGACACTGCTGGTTGCAGGTAAAATCATGAATCGTGATAATCACAGTATGACCAGAGCTATGGGAGAAGCTACACTTCCGGTGCTGTTAATGGAGAAGGATGGCATGTACTATAATGAGATCCATGGCATTATCGGCGAAGCGGATGTAACCTATCAGCGGGATACCATAACGGTTTTGGGAGAAAACCGCGAGCTGGATTTTAAGATCGATACCTATGGAACCAATGTGGAGGAGCTTTCCATACAGGTAAGAAGCTGTGACGGAAGCAGGCTGATCGAGGATACCCGGATCACGGAATATACGGAGCAGAGGAATGAGATCCTGGTGCATACGTCCTTAAAGGATCTCATAGAAAGCGATAAGGAATATGCACTGGTGATCCTGCTTAAGGATGACAAGGACAGAGAGATCCGCTATTTTACCCGCATTATCCGGGATAAAAAGCTGTATGCGGCAGAAAAGCTGGCATATGTAAAAGATTTCCATGAAAAGACCTTTTCGGAAGAGGGACTGGAGGAATTGGTCAAATACATGGAAAGCAACAGGCAGGGGGATAATACTACCCTGCATAAGGTCAACATCCACAGCAGTATGTCACAGTTAGGCTGGGGTGAGCTGGATGTGCGGCCTGTTTTTGAGCCGGTGATCAATATGAAGGAAATTGCCGGTCAGACTGCAAGCCTGGAGCTTAAGTGTATTGTGGCTTCCGGGGAAGGAAAAAACAGCATCTATTATGTCGTGAAAGAATTTTACCGGATTCGTTATACCAGTGACAGAGTCTATCTTTTGGATTTTGAGCGTACTATGACACAGATACCGGGAATCCAAAGCGATATATACGGAAACAACAAGATTTTATTGGGAATCGTAAAAGAAGATATCCCGCTGGTGGAAAGTGAGGACGGCAATATTGTAGTATTTGAGGTAGCGAACAGGCTTTGCAGCTATAACATTACTACCAATAAGCTGGCACTGCTCTTTAGCTTTTATGATACGGAATCCGATATCCGCAGCCTGTATGACAAGCACAGCATCAAAATACTGGATGTGGATGAGGGCGGTAATGTACAGTTTGCCGTATATGGTTATATGAACAGGGGAAGGCATGAGGGAGAAATCGGTATTCAGCTGTATTCCTATAACAGCAAGATGAATACTATTGAGGAAAGCGTGTACATCCCTTATGACAAGTCCTATGATATATTGGAATGTGAAATAGAAAATCTGCTGTATTTAAATAGAGAAGGAATGCTGTATTTGTACCTGAACCGTGCCATTTACGGGGTGAATACACAGGAGAAGACGGCGGAGGTGCTGGCCGTGACGCAGGAAGATGATTCGGTGGAAATATCAGGGAATCACAAGCTGGCAGCGTGGCATATGCAGAACCATTTGTGCCTGATGAATTTAAGTACCCAAAAAAAATCTGCTATTCTGGCACAGGAGGGAGAAACCCATTATCCGCTGGGCTTTATGGGAGAGGATATGATCTATGGTACCGCTAAGGATGAGGATGTGACAGTGGATGCCATGGGACATCGGTTCATTCCCATGTACAAGGTCACGATCTGCAATGCAGAGGGACAGGTGCTGAAGGTATATGAGCAGGAGAATATTTATGTTCTTTCCTGTACGATTGTGGACAATCAGATCACCCTGGAACGTGTTCAGAGAACAGAAAAAGGTGAGTGGAAGGAGATCACGCAGGATCATATCATGAATAACGTAAAAGCCGCTGTAGGCAAAAATAAGATCACGGTGGTCGCAGTTGATATTTATGAGAAGATCGTACAGATAGAATTAAAGAACAATATTAATGAAAAGACCATACAGATACTGACCCCGCAGGAGGTCGTATTTGAGGGAGCAAGAGAGACTGTACTGGAGCCGGTCCGGGAGACATCCCTTTATTATGTATATGACGGAAAAGGTGTGGCAGAAATCTGCTGTGATCCGGCGAATGCACTTAGGACTGCATATGAATTGTCAGGTACTGTGGTGGATGAAACCGGTCAGACTGTCTGGATCAAGGGAAACCGGGTCACCAGAAACCAGATCATGGCCATCCGGGAACAGAAGGTGACCGGAGAAAAAAACAGTCTGGCAGTGTGTCTGGATACCATCCTTAAATTTGAAGGAATTACACTGGATACAGAGAAGCTTCTGGCTCAGGAGAAGACTGCATTTGAGATCCTGGAGGACAATCTGACAGAGGACAAAGTGGCAGATCTGACCGGCTGCAATCTGGATACCGTACTGTTTTTTGTGAATCAGGATATTCCGGTGCTTGCAAGCTTAAATGACGGTACTGCCGTATTGGTGGTGGGATTTAATCAGTATAATATAGTTGTCATGGATCCGGTGAAGGGTAAGTTAGAATATAAGGGTATGAATGATTCTGCCAAGTGGTTCGAAGAAAACGGCAATCAGTTTGTAACCTATTTTAGAACGGAACAATAAAAAAGGGGCTGCTGCTTCGCAAATTCATAAAATTGTGAGGCAGCAGTCCTTTTCTATCGGAAAATATATTTGGCATATTGTTTTAGAAGCTTCCACAGCAGATATCCCAGGATACCGCAGGAGATAATCTCTCCCAATCCTACCGTGACCATGAAGTAGAAAACAGAGCCATCGAACCGGTAAGCATATGCCAGTACAAAGGGAACGATCAGGATATTGGACAGGATGGGCGGCAGCGTGGCGAATACAGGATGTTTTTTGCGAAGCAGACGGGTACCGAGAGCACCGAGCAGGGTAGCAATGGGCCCCATTAGGATATCCCAGGCAATGCAACCGGTCAGGATATTACTAAGCAGGCATCCTGCAAACAAACCGGGAATGGCGGCAGGGGTAAACATGGGTAAAATAGTCAGGGCTTCGGAAATACGGATCTGAATGCTGTAATTAGCAAGTCCGAGAACGTTGGCGAACAAAGTCAGCACAACATAAAGAGCAGCGATAACAGCTGCCTGAGTCAGAAAGGTTACTTTTGTTTTTTTCATAGGGAAAGCTCCTTTAGTTTTGTTTTACGAGTGGAAGGTCGCGAACACTCGATTCATTTTACGGCGGGAATCGCCGGAAAGCCCGATAAGACCTTGTTTTTGGGGCTTTTGTAACGATACAAGTATAACTTTTTTTGACGGAATGTCAATAAAATATTATTCAACCATAAAGATTATGAAAAAAAAATGAAGAATCAGCCTCTCCCCTTGATGAGTGCCGAAATTGGTGCTATAAAGTATAAGATAATAAAAAGAAGGAATCGAAAAATGATTTTAAGACAGGAGTTGAAGCTATGTTAAAGATTCTAAAAAAGTTTCCAAAGCAGGATTACTACTATGCTTTGGCCTGTATTGCTTTTATTGTAGTACAGGTGTGGCTCGATATTACCATGCCACAGTATATGAATAAGATCACGGTGTTGATCGAAACACCGGGCAGCCAGATGAGTGAGGTGTGGAGAGCAGGCGGAATGATGCTCTTATGTGCCCTGGGAAGCTTGCTGGCGGCTGTTATTACAGCTGTTTTTACAGCCAGACTGGGAAGTGATCTGGCATTTACACTCCGCAGCCTTCTGTTCAGAAAGGTACAGACCTTTTCCATGGAGGAGATCGGCAGATTTTCTACAGCCAGCCTGATCACCCGTTCCACCAATGATGTTCAGCAGGTGCTGATGTTCATGGTCATGGGACTTCAAATGCTGGTAAAGGCACCTGTTACGGCAGTATGGGCAATCTGCAAGATCGCAGGCAAGGAGTGGCAGTGGACCCTTTCAACAGCAATAGGCGTTGTGATCGTGCTCTGCGTTGTAAGTATATGTATTTCCCTGACGCTTCCTAAGGTTAGAAGAATGCAGAAGCTTACGGATGATTTGAACCGTGTTACCCGTGAGAACTTAAACGGACTGCGTGTTGTGCGTGCATACAATGCAGAAAATTATCAGGAAGAAAAATTTGAAGAAGTTAATACAGATTTGATGGAAACACAGCTTTTCCAGCAAAGGACCAACTCCTTTATGATGCCCAGTATGCAGCTTGTTATGAGTGGACTTTCCCTGGCTGTTTACTGGATCGGTGCATATCTGTTAGTCAGCGCCGGAGACTTTGGCGAAAGAGTTACTTTGTTTGGTGACATGATGGTATTTACCCAATACGGTATGCAGATCGTTATGTCCTTTATGATGTTAGTTATGATATTTATGATGCTGCCGAGAGCTTCTGTTGCAGCAAAACGTATTAATGAGGTACTGGATACGGATCCTTCCATTCACAATGGTGATGCTCTGGAAGGAAAGAGCGGCTGCGAAGGAGAGGTGGAATTTAAAAACGTTTCCTTCTGCTATCCGGATGCCGAAACTCCCGTGATCAGTGATATTTCCTTTACGGCTAAGAAGGGCGAGACAGTTGCCTTTATCGGCGCAACAGGATGCGGTAAGAGTACCGTGATCAACCTGATCCCCCGTTTTTATGATGTAACAGAAGGAGAAGTGCTGGTAGACGGACGCAATGTAAAGGAATATGATGAGCAGGCTTTGCGTAACAAGATTGCTTATGTTTCCCAGAGGGCAATCCTCTTTTCAGGTACCATCGCATCCAATATTGCCTATGGCGACAATGGTCAGGCACAGATTTCGCCGGAGGATATTGCTTCTGCAGTAGAAACTGCTCAGGCAAAGGAATTTGTGGAGAAACAGCAGGATACTTACAACGGATATGTGGCACAGGGCGGTACCAATTTCTCCGGAGGACAGAAGCAGCGTCTTTCTATTGCAAGAGCTGTAGCAAGAAAGGCTGAGATCATGATTTTTGATGATTCCTTCTCAGCATTGGATTATAAGACGGACCGTGTGCTTCGTCAGACACTGAAGGAAAAATGCGGCCAGGCTACCAGACTGATCGTGGCACAGCGTATTGGTACGATCAGGGATGCAGATAAGATCATTGTATTGGATGAAGGCAGAATCGTAGGAATCGGCACACACAAGGAATTAATGCAGTCCTGTGAGGTTTATCAGCAGATCGCGCTTTCTCAGTTATCAAAGGAGGAGCTGGCATAATGGAAAAGAAGGAATATGAATTCGGTCAGGCACACAGAAGACCTGCGCATCACGGACCCGGAAGACCGGGCGGACCGGGAAGAATGGGCGGCGGTGAGAAGCCAAAGGACCTGATCGGTACCTGGAAGAAGATTTTTAAATATTGTTCGAAATATCTGGTGGGAATTTTGATCGCAATTGCAGCTGCAATCGTTGGTACGGTGCTTCATCTGCTTGGTCCCGATAAGCTTTCGGAGATCACCAGATATATGGAAGAAGGCCTGATGACGGGAAATGTTGCACTGGATGCAGTTTTTAAGGTGGGAATGACACTTGTATGCTTTTATGTTGCAGGATGGGTTCTCTCCGTATTACAAAGCTGGATCATGGCAATGATCACCCAGCGTGTATCAAAGTCCATGCGTACGGATATTTCCGAAAAGATCAACAGACTGCCCATGTGGTATTATAATAAGACAACAACCGGTGATGTGCTTTCCCGTGTTACCAATGATGTGGATACCATGGCACAGTCCCTGAATCAAAGTATCGGAAATATGATATCCCAGGTCATTTTGTTTGTAGGAAGCTTGTTTATGATGCTTACCACAAACTGGATCATGGCAGTTACGGCAGTTATTTCGACGCTGTTCGGTTTTGTATTCATGATGCTGATCATGGGAAGAAGCCAGAAGTATTTTACAAGGCAGCAGAGAAATCTGGGTGCATTGAACGGACATATTGAGGAAATTTATGCAGGACATACGGTTGTCAAGGCATATAATGGTGAGAATAAAGCCATTGAGGATTTTGACGAGATGAACAGAAATCTGCGTGAAAGCGGATTCAGGGCACATTGTCTGTCCGGTCTGATGATGCCCTTTATGAGCTTTATCGGAAACTTTGCTTATGTGGCAGTATGTATCGTAGGTGCGTCCCTGGCACTTTCCGGCCATATCGATTTTTCGGTTATCGTAGCATTTGTTATGTATGTGCGCTATTTTACACAGCCCCTTTCACAGATCGCACAGTCTATGCAGAGCTTACAGTCTGCAGCGGCTGCAGGAGAGCGTGTATTTGAATTCCTGGAAGCTGAGGAAATGGAGGATGAAAGCCATAAGACCAAGAGACTGGAGAATGTTAAGGGTTCTGTAGAATTTGACCATGTGAAATTCGGTTATGAGGATTCCGGAAAGACCATTATCCATGACTTCAGTGCAAAAGCAAAGCCGGGCCAGAAGATCGCTATTGTAGGACCTACCGGCGCAGGTAAGACCACCATGGTAAATCTTTTGATGAGATTCCATGAAATACAGGATGGTGAGATCCGTATTGACGGTATTTCTACCAAGGATGTCAGTCGTGAGGATGTACATGATCAGTTCTGTATGGTATTGCAGGATACCTGGCTGTTTGAAGGAACGGTTCGTGAAAATCTGATCTACTCTACTGAAAATGTATCGGATGAGAAGATGATAGAGGCCTGCAGAGCTGTGGGACTGCATCATTTCATCAAGACATTGCCTAAGGGATATGATACAGTGCTTTCTGATCAGGTGAATCTTTCCCAGGGCCAGAAGCAGCAGCTTACCATTGCCCGTGCAATGATCGCAGATAAGCCGATGCTGATCCTGGATGAGGCAACCTCCTCTGTAGATACCCGTACAGAATTAAAAATCCAGGAGGCAATGGATGCATTAATGAAGGGCAGAACCTCCTTCGTAATTGCACATCGTCTGTCCACTATTAAAAACTCGGATCTGATCCTTGTTATGAAGGACGGAGATATTATTGAAAGCGGTAATCATGAGGAATTGCTGGCTAAGGGCGGTTTCTATGCAGAGCTTTACAACAGCCAGTTTGAACAGGCAGTATAAAATCTTACAGAAGACCTGCCCTGTGCAGCCTTTTACACAGCAGCCGACCTAAAACCAGGGCGGCTGCTGTTTTAATAAGATCCGCTGGCAGATAAGGAAGTACACCTATTGCCAAGGCAGAAAGAAAGGGGATATTCAGATGATATCCCAACCAGAAGGTACCTGATATATAGAAAAGCAGCAATCCCGGCAGAAACTGTAAAAGGTAAAGCCGGGATTGTTTGCGGTAATGGGCAGGAAAAAGACCTGACAGAAGGGGAATAAATACATATCCGCAAAGATATCCTCCTGTGGGACCGAGAAGTACACCTGCACCACCGCTGAAGCCTGAAAAGACAGGAAGGCCGACAAAGCCTAAAAGCAGGTACAAAAGACAGCTTATGGTGCCGTATCTTGGACCTAAAAGTCTGGAAGAGAGTAAAATAGCAAACAGCCCCAGCGTAATAGGCACGGGGCTGATTGGAATTGCTATGGAAATCGGACTCAGTATGCAGGTAATGGAAGTCATTAAGCCTACAAATACCAATGTGTGAGTTTTCATATATTATAATTCACCATTTTTGTACTTAGTAACAATATTCTGGATTCTCTCACTGGGACTTAATAAGTCGCTGATGGAAGAATCATGGTTCAGGGTATCAATAATATAAGCAATATATTTGCTCATATCACAGTTGATGTACCAGTCACGCTCTAACAGTTCAGGAGTCTGATATACAAGGTTGGTGGTCAGTACCTTATCGATAACGCCATCTTCATAAGCCTTGTCAAATTTCTCCAGACCATTGGTGAAGAGACCGAAGGTAGAGAATACGAAAATTCTGTTTGCCTTGCGGGCCTTTAATGCAGCAGCGGTTTCAATCATGCTTTCACCGGAAGAGATCATGTCATCGATGATGATCACATCCTTGCCTTCTACACTGGAACCTAAGAATTCATGGGCAACGATGGGGTTGCGGCCGTTTACGATTCTGGTGTAGTCACGACGCTTGTAGAACATACCCATATCCAGACCGAGAACATTAGCGATATAGATCGCTCTCTTCATACCGCCTTCATCAGGGCTGATGACCATCATATGATCAGAGTCAATCTGCAGACCCTTTACATTGCGTAACAGTCCCTTAATGAACTGGTATGCAGGCTGTACAGTCTCAAATCCGTGAAGAGGGATGGCATTCTGTACGCGGGGATCGTGTGCGTCAAAGGTAATGATATTATCAACACCCATGCGAACCAGCTCCTGAAGTGCAAGTGCACAGTCTAAGGATTCACGGGAAGTTCTCTTATGCTGGCGGCTCTCATAAAGGAAAGGCATGATAACGGTAATACGGCGCGCTTTACCGCCTACGGCAGCGATGATACGCTTTAAATCCTGATAATGGTCATCAGGAGACATATGATTTTCGTGGCCGGCCAAAGAGTAGGTCAGGCTGTAGTTACATACGTCAACTAAAATATAAAGGTCAATACCACGGACAGATTCTAAGATCATACCCTTTGCTTCACCTGAACCGAAACGGGGCACCTTAGCAGCTAATTGATAGGAATCACGCTGATAGCCGGAAAAAGCAAGGGAATCCTTGTGCTCGCTTTCTCTTTCTGTTCTCCATTTAACAAGATATTTGTCAATTTTGTCTCCAAGAAGCTTGCATCCTTCCAAAGATATCATACCGAGGGAACCTACCGGTATCGTCTCTAAATTTCGCTTTTCTTCACGGTTTGCCATGAAATAATCCTCTCTTTCTTAAAGTACATTATTATATTTTGGGATTTAATTTCCCTGAAAGTCTTTTTTGAATGCGGATATCCTGTCCACTCAGCTTGCATATGGCATAATTGCTGGTAATGCGCGAAAAGATGCGGTCAGAATAACGGTCACGCAATTCCTCCAGACTTAAGTTGGTAGAAATCACGGTAGCCTTTTGGCGCATGTGGCGCTCGTTCAACAGCCCGAACAGCTGGGATGTTACAAAAGCATTGGTCACCTCTGTACCCAGGTCGTCTATGATCACCAAGTCACAATTGTACAAGTCTTTGCAGAAATTGTAAAGAGCATCCTTGGATTTATTATCAAAAGAATAGCGGGAAAGGCTCTCAAACAGCCCGTTTGCACTGAAATAGATCACGGAATGGCCCTGAGAAAGCAGTTCCTTTGCAATGCAACCGGATAAAAAACTTTTTCCTGTTCCTACTGTACCATAAAAGAACAGGTTTTGATAGTGCTTTTTAAATCCAAGCACAAAGTTTTTGCTGACATTTACGGCATTGGTAAAGCGGTTCAGATCCTCCCCCTGATAATATTCGTAGGAGAGAGTGGAAAAATTCTCTTTTTCGATCATTTCCTGTATATTGGACTGTTCGTAAAGCAGGCTGATCTCCTGCTGACGGAAGCAGTGACATTTCTCGCCGTTGATATAGCCGGTATCCTGACAATCCCTGCAGGTGTAAACAGGCTCTAAATAATCGGCAGGATAACCATGTGCAGTAAGCAGTGCCTTCTTGCGCTCACGGATGGAAGCAATCTTTTCGCGGTATTCCTGCAGACCGGCACTGTTGCCGTCTATTAACAGGCGGGCACGCTCTACGGAAGAGGAGGCGATCAGATCCTCTAACTGACCATATTCGGGAATGTCAGCATAAATTTTTTCCTTGCGCCTGCTCAGCTCATGAAAATTGCGGGTTTGTAATTCTTCATATCTGCGTTGTATAAAGTCATATTGTGCTTTGGAAAGTGACACCGGTGCATCCTCCTGGGATTAATTGCTGAGCAGTTCTTTCTCCAGCTCATCAAAATTGTAAGTATTCTGGGT
>CAYXQG010000010.1:13281-17705 GCA_964467405.1 uncultured Acetatifactor sp.
TGTGGAGGCAGGCTTTTGAGCGTTGGTTCGCTGCTTCTGATAAGCACTGTCTAATTTGGCAATGTCGGCTTTGTGGTGAATATTCTCACGCTTCCAATTGCTTAATATACCCTCTGCATATTCAAAACGGTGCTTGTCTGTGGCAAGAACCGTGCGGTCGCAGGCTTCTATGATAATATCAGTGGTAAAACCATATTCTCCTGTCCAGCGTTTGATAAATTCCAGTTCCTTTACGGTTGGTGTGCCGGTTTTGCCCAGTGCATTCATAACCGTATAAACGGATTTGTCATAACGGGAGGCTGCCTTCTGTGCCTGCTTCGGTGAGGTTATGCCCTCCTCAGCCCAATTGATGGCTACCTTTTCCATATAACGGAAATCCTTTTTACCCCTTTCTACACAGCACTGGATCAGATAATCGATCAGATCATCTGAAAAGTGCAGTACATCTGACATAAAGTAGATGGTGCGGATATCATTGGAAGACAGCGGCTTGCCCACATAGGTTTCTGCAATAAATAACAGCTGGGCTGAGCCTTCCTTCTGCTGAAAGGCACGAAGCTGGTCTGCCGTATAAGCAGGCTTTATATAAATAGAAGGAGATTCCTGACGATTGCCGGGCTCTGCAGCGCTTGAAGCACTCTCACTGCCTGCCGGTACAGAGACCGGGGCAGGGGAAGGAGCAGGTGTATCGGCAACTGTATTCATGACCGTATCGGCAGCACCTGTAAGGGGGGCATTTGTGCCGGAGGGCTCGTGAGGGACCCCTTCAATGCGGATTCCGGTCAGATTTTTATCCTGATCATATTCCAGGGAAAGGAGCTTTTGCAATTCCCAGTATTTCAGGGCGCGAAGGACCTCCTTCTCGGAATGCTTGAATTTGCGTGAAATATCGGATACGCTGACCGGCAGATTGGCATGGGTCATGCGTAACAGGTAGAAATAGACCTGCAGCTGTGCCTCATTTGCATCCTCCATATAATGGTCGATGAAATAGTTGGATATAACAGTATATTCGTTTGAAGATTCTTTATATATATTTAATGCTGACATGCGACAGGTTCCTTTCGTGCTTCCCTTAGGGAAAGTAAGTGAGATTATAGCACAAGAACCCAAAAAAGAAAAGGGGAGGAGTCTTGGAGCCCTTGAAAATACTGGGATTTTGGGAAAATGTGGAAAGTGTGGATACTGTGGATGACTTGTCCGTAAAAGCGCGAAAGTGTGCAAAAACACAGGCTTTTAGAGGATGCCGCTGTCAGGGAGATTTCCACAATCCCAAGAAAAATATCCACAAGCCTCCTTCCCGAAAGAGGGAAAGAAATTTGTGGATATTGTGGATAATTATTTTCCGAGCAAAGTTTCGCCGATTTTATGCACATCTCCGGCCCCCATAGTTATCAACAGGTCGCCGGGTATACAATTTTCCAATAAAAAATTTTCGACCTGGTCAAAGGTAGGGAAATAGAAGCATTCCTTACCAAGCTTTAAGATAGCATCTCTAAGATCTGCAGAGCTGATACCTAAATTGTCCTTCTCCCTGGCAGCAAAGATATCTGTCAGAACAATCCTGTCAGACAGAGTAAGTGCCTGTGCAAAGTCATCCATAAGAGCCTTGGTACGGGAATAGGTATGGGGCTGGAATACACACCAAAGGTTTTTGTGGGGATAATTGGAGGCTGCCTGTAAGGTGGCAGCGATCTCCGTAGGGTGGTGTGCATAATCGTCGATGATCGTGATACCTGCTACGCTTCCCTTGTATTCAAAGCGTCTGTCCGTACCGTGGAAGTTGTACAGGGCATCAGCTGCTGTATTGTGCTCCAGTTTAAGGATATCTGCAAGGACTGCTGCAGCTGCAGCATTCATCACATTGTGCTCTCCGGGTACCTGAAGCTTCAGGGTGCGGATGCCGTCAGGGGTGTGCAGATCAAAGGACGGAGAGCCCTGTTGATCATAAAGGATATCCGTTACATAATAATCACAGCAGGAGTCATGACCAAAGGTAACCACCTGACAGGTAAGATCCTGTGTAAGCTCCTGATAGTTTTCAATATCTCCGTTGATGATCAGAGTGCCGTCAGCCGGAAGCAGCTCAGCAAACTGACGGAAAGAATTCCTGATATCTGCCAGATCCTTAAAAAAGTCCAGATGATCCTCTTCAATATTCAGGATCAGGGATATTTTGGGGAAAAAGCTTAAGAAGCTGTTGGTATATTCACAGGCCTCTGTTACGAAATATCCGGAGCGTCCTACACGGATATTGCCACCGATGGATTTTAAAATACCGCCGATGGAAAGGGTAGGATCCGTATCTGCTGCAAGAAGGATCTCTGAAATCATGGAGGTGGTAGTTGTCTTGCCGTGGGTGCCGCTGACTGCAATGGGCATGGCATAATTGTGCATGATCTGTCCAAGCAGCTGTGCGCGGGACAGATAAGGAATCTGCTTCTCCCGGATGGCCTTAAATTCCAGATTGTCCTCATGTACGGCGCTGGTAAGTACCGCACAGTCAATATCATCCGTAATATGGGCTTTGCTCTCACCATATTTTACATCAATGCCCTTGGCTTCCAAAGCCCGGGTAATGGGAGATTCATGCCAGTCGGAGCCGGACACCCGGAAACCGGCCTGGTTCAGGATTTCGGCCAGACCGCTCATGCTGATGCCACCGATTCCGTTAAAATATATGGAACAGGGATTTTGAAAATCTATTTTATACATATCTATCCTCCGAAAAGAATTCTGTAATCATTTTACTACACTTACGCTCAGAATAACACATATTTAACATAAAATCCAAAACTTTTTATAGAATCCGGAAAAATGTATTTGAGCATTAAAAATGCAAATTTTCAGTAAAATGCTGAGGGAAAAGAGAAAAATACTAAAAAAAGTAAAATGCGCTGTTAAAAATTAATATAAAATCGAAAAAAAGCGGTAAATTTTTGGTAAAAATTATTCGCTTTTATGGAAAAGTATGTTATAATTTTATAAACCGAAGGAGGTATCTTTCCTATTGGCAAATTTGTATAGACTAGACAGAGGTGATGATATGATCAAAAAAGAAATGATCGCTATGCTTTTGGCAGGAGGCCAGGGAAGCCGTCTTGGAGTTTTGACATCCAAAGTGGCGAAGCCGGCAGTGGCATTTGGCGGAAAGTACAGAATTATTGATTTTCCGTTAAGTAACTGTATCAATTCGGGCGTTGATACAGTAGGTGTTTTAACACAATATCAGCCCCTTAGACTGAATACACATATCGGCATTGGTATTCCGTGGGATTTAGACAGGAACATCGGAGGTGTGACGGTACTGCCGCCCTATGAGAAAAGCTCGAACAGTGAGTGGTACACCGGTACCGCCAATGCAATTTATCAGAATATTGATTATATGGAAAGCTTTAATCCGGAATATGTACTGATCTTGTCAGGAGATCATATTTACAAGATGGATTATGAAGTAATGCTGGATTTCCATAAGGAGCACAATGCGGAGGTAACGATCGCCGTTATGCCCGTTCCCATGGAGGAAGCCAGCCGTTTCGGAATCATGATCACGGATGAAAATAGACGAATCACGGATTTCGAGGAAAAGCCGGCACAGCCGAGAAGCAATCTGGCAAGTATGGGTATTTACATATTTAACTGGAAGACCTTAAAGGAGGCATTGCTTGCCATGGTTGAGCAGCCTGCCCTGGATTTCGGTAAGCATGTGATTCCTTATTGCCATGAAAAGGGAGCACCCCTGTATGCATATGAGTTTAACGGTTACTGGAAGGATGTAGGAACCTTAAGCTCTTATTGGGAAGCAAATATGGAGCTGATCGATATTGTTCCTGAGTTTAATCTGTATGAGGAATACTGGAAAATCTATACAAAGAGTGACGCATTGCCGCCTCAGTACATATCCCGCGACAGTGTAGTGGAAAGAAGTATCATCGGAGAAGGCACTGAGGTCTATGGTAAGGTATATAATTCCGTGATCGGCTGCGGTGTGATCATTGGTGAAGGTACGGTTATCAGGGATTCCATCATCATGAATGATACGGTAATAGGTGCCGGTTGTGAGATAAACAAGGCGATCATTGCTGAGAATGCAGAGATCGGCAGCAATGTAAAACTGGGTGTGGGAGAAGAGGCCGACAATGAAACCGCTCCGCATATTTACAATCATGGTATAGTGACCATTGGTGAGAAGAGTGTTATCCCGGACAATGTATCCGTAGGTAAGAACTCCGTGATCTTTGGTATAACAGAGGAAGCTGACTATGACAATGCTTCTCTTGCAAGCGGCAAAACTTTGATTAAGGCAGGTGAATAAAGGTGAGAGCGATTGGAATTGTTTTGGCAGGCGGAAATAATTATAGAATGAGGGAGCTGTCTAAAAAGCGTGCAGTGTGCGCGATGCCTGTAGCCGGCAGCTACCGCAG
>CAYXQG010000011.1:0-16104 GCA_964467405.1 uncultured Acetatifactor sp.
GTATATAAAAGGCAGGGAATTCAGTGTCGGTGTGGTTGATGGTAAGGCACTTCCTGTGATCGAGATTGCTCCGATCAGCGGTTTTTATGATTATAAGAATAAATATCAGGCAGGCTCTACGGTGGAAACCTGTCCGGCAGAGCTTAGTGAGACGCTGTCAGAACAGATGAAGCAGTATGCAGAGGCAGTATTTAAGGCGCTTCGTTTAAAAAATTATGCGAGGATGGATTTTATGCTGGCAGAAAATGGAGAGATGTATTGTCTGGAAGCCAATACCCTGCCGGGTATGACACCTACATCCTTACTGCCGCAGGAGGCTGCAGCCATTGGGGTTTCCTATAACGAGCTGTGTGAATGGCTGATTCAGATTTCTTTAAGGGAAGAGGCATAAGCATGAAGAATATGACGTTGGAAAAGATTGCCGCCTGTCTGCAGAGTCCCCTTCACCGGGCAGCAGGCAGAGAGCAGTTTGAGATTACGGGAGCTGTACTGGATTCCAGAAAGCTGGAGCCGGGCTATGCATTTTTTGCAACCAGGGGAGAGCGGGTAGACGGACACAGCTTTATACCGCAGGTTGTCCAAAAAGGAGCGGCATTGATCATATGTGAGGAGGCTCCTGAGGCGGATGTACCCTACATACTGGTGGAGGATTCCTTTGCTGCATTGAAAACAGTAGCAGAATTTTACAGAAGACAGCTGAGCATACCGATCATAGGTGTGACGGGAAGTGTAGGAAAGACCAGCACCAAGGAGATGATCGCAGCCTGCTTAAGTACAAGATATCAGGTATTAAAGACACAGGGAAATTACAACAACGAGGTGGGAGTACCCCTTACGATCCTGAGTATCCGGGAAGCGCATCAGGCAGCCGTGATAGAAATGGGGATCAGTGATTTCGGGGAAATGCACCGTTTGAGCAAAATCGCAAGACCTGACATTTGTGTCATTACAAATATCGGACAATGCCATCTGGAGAATCTGATCGACAGAGACGGTGTGCTGAAGGCAAAAACGGAAATATTTGATTATATGTCCGAAGACGGTTATGCCGTATTAAATGGTGACGATGACAAATTGGCAGCAGTACAGGAGATAAAGGGACGGAAGCCATATTTCTTTGGCCTTAAGCAGGATAGGGAAGAAACAAGAATGGCAGTGGCGAAGGATATTGTCAGCAAAGGACTTTTCGGCAGTGATTTCAGGATGCAGCTTTTTGGAGAAGAACTGTCCGGGCAGGTACCGTTGCCGGGACAGCATATGGTGATCAATGCACTGGCAGCTGCCTGTGTGGGCCATATCCTGGGCATGAGCAATGAGGAGATCCTTGCAGGAATCGCTTCTGTGCAGGCAACAGGCGGCCGCAGCAATATTATGAAGCTTGCGGATAAGACGGTGATAGATGATTGCTATAATGCAAATCCCGTATCCATGAAGAGTGCCATTGATCTGCTGATGATGGCCTGCGGGCACAAGACGGTTATCCTGGGTGATATGTTTGAGCTTGGAGCCGAGGAGCTTGCACTGCATAAGGAGGTTGGCAGATATGCTGCAAAGGCCGGAACAGATCACATGATCTTTATCGGAAAGCTTGCAAAGGAAATGTACGAAGGAGCTGTAAGCTGCAGGGCTGATGCAGAATACTATCCGGATAAGGAAGCTTTCTTTGCTGCCCACGGTGCAGCAGATTTTGGATCATCGACAGTGCTTGTTAAGGCATCCCATGGCATGCATTTTGAAGAAATTGTAGAATGGTTACAGTAAAATAAAACAGCGTGTATCCGGATAGGATATGCGCTGTTTTTATGATGTGAAAGCATACAGGAGATCCTCCTACAGTCCTGCAAGCTCTGCTTTATTCTTATGATAGGTCTCTTCAATAATGCCCTGTGTATAGGCACCTACGTGTTTTCGCTGTTCCTTTTCCAATTCATTTAAATGAATCGGTTTACCATATTCAATGATAACGGTAGCTTTTTTGATACGGGGAAATTGATCCTCAAAGATAGCGGAGGTATTTACCAGTGTGACAGGTACCACAGGGATACCGGCTTTTTCTGCCACCTTGAAACTGCCTTCATGGAAGGGAAGGAGACCGTCATTTTGTTTGTTGCGGGTGCCTTCCGGGAAGATAAAGACGGAAATGCCCGATTTGGCATACTCAATGGCAGTCAGAATCGTTTTCATACCTGCTTTAATATCCTTGCGGTCAAGGAAGAGGCAGTAAAGGTGATTCATCCAAATATTTAAGAGCGGTACCTTACCCAGTTCTTTTTTGGCAATAAATCCGGTGGGCCCTACAGCTCTTACATAGGTTAAGATAATATCCAGGAGGCTGCGATGATTTGCCACATACAGTACAGGTGTATCAAGAGGAATATTTTCTTCTCCTTTGACGATAACCTTTGTGCCGCAGAGCCTGATCACTACACGAAAGCCCCAATTGACAATTGCTAAGGAGCTGGTATCATGCCAGGCTTTGTTATGCTTCTTCATGAACCATTCGATCAGCATAAGTGGAGTGCTCAGAATCAGAAATAAGACTACAAATATTACAACGGCTATAAAACGTATCATAGAAACCTCCAAAATATCAATTCTTCCAGTATTTAGTAGTATAGCATAGTTTGTCATGGGTGTACATAGAATAGAGTTAACAAAGCATGAAAGAAAAATAAAATTATGAGAAAATGGAAGCTGTTTTTGTTCGTAATGCTATTATTTGCAGGCTTGAGCGGTTGTCGCATGCTCAGTACGGAAAGGGTTAAGCTTCGAGATCTGGAATTTGTGATCTTAAGCGAAGAGGTGCTGCCGCAGGAGTTAAAGGATATTATTGAAGAGAGACAGACGGAGCCGTTTAAACTGACCTATTCGGATGCAGATGCCCTGTATATCTGCATTGGTTATGGTGCACAAAAGGGGGGCGGCTACAGCATCACAGTGGATGAGCTGTACCTGACAGAGTCGGCAATTTATGCAGAAACCACTCTTTTAGGACCGGATGACCGAAGCAGACGAGAGGTGACTACCTATCCGTACATAGTGATCCGTACAGAGGCTTTAGATGAAAATGTGATCGTTGAGTAAGGCATACGGAACCCGGTTTGACAACAAAACATCGGTCCTGGAAGGAGGAACGCTTAAAATTAATTAAAGCAGTTGTCCAATAATGAATAATATCCTGTACAGATGTCGGTCATTGCATGAAAAACAAGTATTTATTATCACGGATTATCCACTTTTCAATTGTGTAAAAACATGGTACACTTACATAAAATATATGCTGTATTGAAGTAGCCGAAGCTACTTTATTGCAGATGGGAGGAAGGGACATGCTGCTCATTGAGAATGGTTATGTGATTGACCCGAAAACCGGCTTGGAAGGAAAGCTGGACATTTGGGTAGTGGATAATAAGGTTAAAAAAATTGGGCCATCCTTGCGTAAGGAATTGTCTCCGGAGGAGCTTGCACAGTGTGAAGTTATTGATGCAGACGGAAAGGTAGTGGCACCCGGACTGGTGGATGTGCATGTGCATTTCAGGGAACCGGGATTTACGCACAAGGAGGATATTGTGACCGGCAGTAAGGCAGCTGCCAAGGGCGGATTTACTACGGTAGTGCTTATGGCGAATGTTAATCCGCATGTGGACAATGCAGAGACATTGCAGTATATATTGGATAAGGGAAAAACCACCGGGATTCATGTAGAAACCTGCGCCAATGTGACCATGGGCATGCAGGGAAAAGAATTAGTGGACATGGATCAGCTGGCTTTGCAGGGTGCGGTAGGTTTTACGGATGATGGCGTACCTATTATGGACGAAGAACTGGTACGGACTGCGATGAAAAAGGCAGCAGCATTGGATATGCCCATCAGTTTTCATGAAGAAGATCCTTCTCTTATTACAAATAACGGAATCAATCGCGGAAAAGCAAGCGAGTTTTATGGGATAGGCGGTTCTCCAAGAGAGGCAGAGATCTCATTGGTAGAGAGAGATCTGAAGCTGGCATTAGAGACGGGAGCCTGTATCAATATACAGCATATCAGCTCTAAGGAGGCAGTGGAGCTGGTGCGTCGTGCAAAGCAAAAGGGAGAAAATGTACATGCAGAGGCAACACCCCATCACTTCACGCTCAATGAAGAGGCTGCCATTTCCTATGGCACCATGGCCAAGATGAATCCGCCTTTGAGAGAAGAGGCTGACAGGCTTGCCATCATTGAGGCACTGGCGGACGGAACCATTGATCTGATCGCAACTGATCATGCGCCTCATACGGCAGAGGAAAAGTCCAAGCCCATTACAGAAGCACCCAGCGGTATCATCGGTCTGGAGACGGCATTGCCCCTTGCGATCACGGTGCTGGTTAACGGCGGACACATGACCCTGAAGCAGGTGTTTGAGAGGATGGCCTATAATCCTGCAAAAATGTATCATTTAGATGCCGGATATCTGGCTGAAGGAGGCCCTGCGGATCTGATCGTTGTAGATACGGAGGGTATACAGGTATTTGAGGAATATGCATCGAAGGCTTCCAATACACCATTTACCGGTTGGGAGCTGGATGGTGTGGTTTGTACCACCATCTGCGACGGTAAGGTAGTATTTCAGGCATAGCTAAGAAAGTATCCTGCAGGCGTATGATGAAGGAATGATACCTGCAGATCAGATAGAGAAAGGAATCAGAAGATGAAAGAAAAAGTAACAGCCAGAGTGATTTCTCAAAAAGAGATCGCTGAAAATATTTTCGATATGTGGATCGCAACAGAGCTTGCAAGTCAGGCGCATCCGGGACAGTTTGTCGGCGTATATCCCAAGGATAAGAGCACGATCTTACCCAGACCCATTAGTATCTGTGAAGTGAATGAAGAGAAAAACGCTCTCAGACTGGTATATCGTATTGCCGGTCAGGGAACCAAGGAATTTTCCGGCTATGCAGCAGGTGATGAGGTAGAGATTTTAGGAATTTTAGGAAATGGTTTCCCTTTGGAAGAAGGAAAGGGCAGGAAGGTCTTTCTTATGGGCGGCGGTATCGGTGTACCCCCTATTTTGCAGCTGGCTAAGGAGTTGGATGCTGATAAGAGCGTGCTGGTGGGCTATCGCGACAGCAACCTGTTCCTGAAAGAGGATCTGGATCAATATGCCAAGGTTTATGTGGCTACCGAGGATGGCAGCGTAGGAACCAAGGGTAATGTCATGCATGCTATTGAAGCAAATGGATTAGAGGCAGATGTGATCTTTGCCTGTGGCCCCATGCCGATGCTTCGCGCGATCAAGCAGTATGCGGCTGAAAAGGGTATCAAGGCCTATATCTCTTTAGAAGAGCATATGGCCTGCGGCGTAGGTGCCTGCTTAGGCTGCGTGGTAAAGACGAAGAACGTGGATCATCATTCCCATGTCAACAATGCCAGAATATGTACGGACGGACCTGTTTTTGATGCAGAGGAGGTAGAAATCTAATGTTGAATACAAAAGTGAATATCGCCGGCGTAGAATTGAAGAATCCTGTTATGACAGGCTCAGGAACCTTTGGCTCCGGTATGGAATATGGTGAATTTGTGGATCTGAACAGATTGGGAGCAGTGGTGACCAAGGGCGTTGCCAATGTGCCGTGGCCCGGAAATCCTACACCCCGTGTGGCAGAGGTATACGGCGGTATGCTGAATGCCATCGGCTTGCAGAACCCCGGTATTGATGTATTTATGGAGAGGGATATTCCTTTTCTGAAGCAATATGATACCAAAATCATTGTTAATGTTTGTGGAAAAAGTGTAGAGGATTACTTAGAGGTTGTGGACAGATTGTCTGCAGAAGAAGCAGTGGCACTTTTGGAGATCAATGTATCCTGCCCCAATGTAAAGGAGGGTGCGATCGCATTCGGACAGAAGGCTGAGGCACTTTATGATATTACATCCAGGATCAAGCAGCATGCGAAGCAGCCCATTATCATGAAGTTAAGTCCTAATGTAACAGATATTACAGAGATGGCGAAGGCTGCAGAGGCTGCAGGCGCAGATGCAATTTCCCTGATCAATACCCTGACCGGTATGAAGATCGATATTCACAAAAGAAAATTTGCATTGGCCAATAAGACAGGCGGTATGAGCGGTCCGGCCATTAAGCCCGTAGCAGTGCGTATGGTTTATCAGGCAGCACATGCAGTGAAGATCCCGGTGATCGGTATGGGCGGTATTGCAACAGCAGAGGATGCCATTGAGTTTATCCTGGCAGGTGCAACCGCTGTCAGTGTAGGTGCCATGAACTTCGTAAATCCTTATACTACCATAGAAGTAGTGGAGGGCATCGAAAATTATATGAGAACCTACGGCGTTAATGATATCAATGATTTAATCGGTGCAGTCAGTGAATAATCTGACCCCTGCCTTCATATATATACCTTAGGTATATATATGGAGGTATTTTTTTGTGGATCTGGTGAAAAAGAATATACATATGGATTATACAAAGGCATCTGTGGTAAGCCAGCTGGTATTGGAGGAGGATATTAATCTGTCCGATACTAAGCCGGATATAAATTGTATCTGTCTGGAAAAGGGAGCTGTGATCATAGACGAGGTGAAGCCTTATAATGATTCGGTGATCGTGCGCGGCAGGCTGGTTTTTGCAGTTTTATATCATACGGATGAGGAGGACAGAAGTCTGGCGGTCATGGAGGGAAAGCTTCCTTTTGAGGAGAAGGTTAATGTGCAGGGGCTGGACAGTGGCGATACGGTGAAGGCAGAGGGCTGCGTGGAGGATCTGAGCGTAGGCATTATCAATTCCAGAAAGCTGAGTATACAGTCTGTGGTGAATCTGGATATCAGAGCGGAGGGGATTTATGATGAAGAGGTACCTATCGCCCTCAGTGGCCCCCAAAAGGCAGAATATCGCAAAAAACCTATGGAGGTCGCTCAGATTGCTGTCTGTAAGAATGATATTTTCCGTATTAGGGAGGAAATCAGCCTTCCGTCCAATTATCCCAATCTTTTCAGGATCCTTTGGAGTACCCTGATTCCGGATGATGTAGAGATACGTCCTTTGGAGGAAAAGCTGTCCATTCAGGGTGAGCTGCGTATTTTGCTGATCTATGAGTGCGACGAGGGAAGAGTGCACAGCCTGGAGACTTCCGTTCCTATAAACGGTACGATCGAATGCCACGGATGCAGGGATCATATGATTCCGGATATCACCTGCCATATGGGACAGCAGGAGTTAAATATACGGCCGGATAATGATGGGGAAGAACGTATGATATCTCTGGAGGCTATGTTGGAATTAAAGCTGAAGCTTTATGAAGAAACAACAGTAGAGATCATCACGGATGTATACGGTGTGAAAAATGAGGTGAGCACCATGGAAAAAGAAGCCTCTTTAAAGCGGCTTCTGACAAGGACTAATGTAAAGCATAAGCTGGCAGAGCATGTCAGGATCAGCGACAAAAACAGTAATATATTGCAGCTGATGCATTGTGAGGGAAGCGTACACCAGGATACTGTGCAGGTAAGCGAAAATATGGTATCCGCAAAAGGAATGGTGCAGCTGCAGATCCTTTATATCAGTACGGATGACGGGAAACCCTATGATGTATTGAAAGCCGGGATTCCATACAAATATGATATGGAAATTCCCGGTATACAGACACAGGACATCTACGAGGTGCAGGCAGACTTAGAACAGCTGCAGGTTACCATACTGGACGGAGAAGAGCTGGATGTTAAGGCAGTCCTGGCATTTCATATCATTGTCTTCAGAAAACAGGATTGTAATCTGATAAGCGGGATCAGCGCAGCGGCACCGGATACAAAGAAGCTTGCAAGTCTGCCGGGGATGGCAGTATATGTAGTAAAGCCGGGGGATAATCTGTGGAGCATCGGAAAGAAATATTATCTTCCCGTAGAGAGGATAAAGAAGCTCAATGACCTGACGGGAGAGGAGTTAAGACCCGGCCAGAAGCTGCTGCTTGTAAAGGAGGGCTTCTGACAAGGTTATTCTGAGTAAAAAAATAAACCGGCAGCCCCGCTGTCGGTTTATTTTCTGAACGGAAGGAATTAAGAGTACCGGCCCCTTCTTTATATATTTTACTTGCCAAATTGTATTTAATTTAGTACAATCTTTGTATACAAAATACACATACAAAGAGACCAATGTAAGGAGCAATAAGAAATCCTATGGAACAATGTATCAGAAAAGCCTATGCCAAGATCAATCTGGGGCTGGACGTAGTCGGCAGGCTGCCGAACGGTTACCATGAAGTCCGGATGATCATGCAGACAGTGGGAATTTATGACGTACTGACGATGAAAAGGATACCTGCCGGCATCGTAGTGACTACGGATCATGGAGAGCTTCCCACGGATGAGAACAATCTAATATATAAGTCAGCGAAGCTGATGTTAGAGGAATATGGCATTACAGAGGGTGTACAGATCCATCTGGAAAAGCATATTCCCATAGCAGCCGGTATGGCAGGAGGAAGTACGGATGCAGCAGCTACCTTTCTTGGTATGAATCAGTTATTTGCATTGAATGCATCAGAGGAAAAACTGCGTGAGCTTGGCGTCAGGGTTGGAGCGGATGTGCCCTATTGTATCATGGGAGGCACTGCCCTGGCAGAAGGAATCGGAGAGAAGTTACAAAGACTGCCTGCTGCGCCGGATTGCTGTCTGTTGGTGGCAAAGCCGGACATCAATGTGTCTACCAAATATGTATATGAGCATCTGGATGCCGAGGGCGTAAAGGAGCATCCGGATATTGATGGTATGATAGAAGCTCTGAAGCAGGGAAGTCTGGAAGGCATCGTCTCCCGACTGGGAAATGTATTAGAAGCTGTTACAGCAAAAAAATATCCTGTTATCCATGAAATCAAACAATGCATGCTGGATACAGGGGCAGCAGGAAGCCTGATGAGCGGCAGCGGACCTACCGTATTCGGAATCTTTACGGAGAAGGAAGCTGCACAAAGAGCATTGGAACTGATACAGGAAAAGAAATTGGCGAAGCAGCTTTTTGTAACAGAATTTTATAACGGCGGCACGAAAGAAGGCAGCCTGGGATAAAACAGAGGATAAGGAAGGAAATAAAAATGGAATTCGGAAGATTTATAAATGACGGAAAAGAATATGAGATCACAACGCCAGTGACACCCTCCACATGGAGCAATTACCTTTTTAATGATGCATATCATATGGAAACAACACAGACCCTGCAGGGAAAAAGCAGCACTGTGAAAAATTATAACCAGGAAGCATTTACCCTGGGCTATCGTTATTTTTATGTACTCAATCATAATACCAAGAAGGCATTTAATCCAAACTATGTACCTCTTAGAAGAATGCCGGAGGAATATTCCTGTGTATTCGGATTAAATGAGACCCGCCTGCATTCCGTATGCGACGGAATTGCCTGTGATATCAAGGCGATGGTACCGGTATCAGGTACCGCTGAGATCTGGACGCTGCAGCTGAAAAACGTGACGGATAAGGAGCAGGATATTTCGCTTTTTACAGTTATGGGACTGGAGGATGCAGGTGTTATGGGAGGATATTGCACCTTTATGGAAGAGGAGCAGATCCTTTATAAATATGCATTCCCTTATCACGTTCGCTATGAGGATAAGGCCAAGGTAGAGAAGACACCCAGCCATTATTACATGTTTTCTGATATACCGGCAGCATCTTATGAGATGAGCCAGAGAAAATTCTGGGGCTGTGATGATATGGGCGAATATCCGGCAGCATTGAAAAATGAAAAGTGCAGCAATCTGATGGGTGAGGCAGAAAAGTTCTTAGGATGCTTACAGCACAGATTCCAAATCCCGGCAGGAGAGACGGTGGAATATCATATTCAGGTGGGCGTTGCAGGCAGCACGGAAGAAATCTGTGCATTAAAGAAATGCTGGTCTGAGGATTATTTAGAGGAAACCATAAAGAAAAGTCAGGCTTATTGGGAGGATCTGTGCAGCTGTTATCAGATCCGGACTCCGGATGAGAATGTAAATCATTTTGCAAATTACTGGTTAAAGAAGCAGATCACCTGCCTGACCAGATTAAACAGAGGCGGTGTATACTGCCCTGTCCGCAACCAGCTCCAGGATGCCCTGGGCTACTCTCTGGTACAGCCGAAGGAGGCCAAAAAATTTGTCTATGATGTATTGAAGCTGCAGAAGAAGGACGGATTTATCAAGCAGTGGTATATGACAGATGGTTCACCGGAAAGAGCACTGTGTCTGATCCGTCATACGGACGGTCCGCTCTGGCTGATCATTGCAGTGATCACCATGATCAATCAGAATGGTGATAAGGACCTGTTCTTTGAAGAGGTACCTTATGGTGACGGCGGCAGCGGCACGGTGTATGAGCATCTTTTCAAGGCCGCGGCTTATATGTATGAGCACAGGGGTGCACATGGATTGTGTCTGGTAGGAGATGGTGACTGGAACGATCCGATCAACGGTATGGGCAGAAACGGCAAGGGTGAAACTACATGGTCCTCTTTGGCATTGATCTACAGCATGAATCTGATGTTAACTTATATGGTTGATGATACGGCTCCTGAAAGAAGAGAAGAGCTGACTGCCATGAGAGATGACCTGGCAGAAAAGGTAGATACCTGGTGCTGGGTAGAGGATCGTTATGTAGTCGGTTATGATGACGAAGGTGTTGCAGTAGGCTCTATGCAGGATCATGACAGAATGTTCTTAAATACACAGACCTGGGCAATTATGGCAGGTGTGGTCACAGAGGACAAGATGCCGGTTGTATTGAAGAATTTGGAGCGTCTGGAGACTCCCTTTGGCCCTGTGCTGTTAGATCCTCCCTTTGCAGAGTGGGACGAGCGTTGGGGACGTATCAGTATCAAAAAATCCGGTACGACGGAGAACGGTTCCGTATATTGCCATGCGTCCATGTTTAAGGCTTATTCCGATGCTGTCAGAGGTGACGGAAATGCGACCTATGATACTGTGAAGAGAACACTTCCTACCAATCCGGACAACCCGCCTGCAGTGAATCTGCAGCTGCCCCTTTATATTTCAAACTACTACTATGCGCTGAAGGGATCTTCTAATTACGGACGTTCCAGCTGCCATTATGGTACAGGTACCGTGGCATGGATGCTTATGGTCATTGTAGAAAAGCTGGTGGGTGTACAGGCTACAACTGCCGGACTTACAGTGGAGCCAAACCTTCCGGATGAATGGAATGAGATCAAATGCGTACGTAAGTTTAAGGATGCTGTTTACCATATTAGGATCCGCAGGGGAGAGAAGCAGATCCTGGTAAACGGTGAGGCTTATGACAGCAATGTACTGCCTTATGAGGCAGGAAAGACCTATCAGGTGGAGGTATGCACAGGTGTATTCTGAGAAGCATAAATCAGTTTATTTGGAGGAACGTTATGTAGAAAGCAATGTATTTCTGCATAAGGAACCGGAATTTGCAAAGATCAGATCTTTTGAAGAAATACGAGACAGCCTGCCGAAGCCGGTCTGGGAAGGACACGAGGATTCCATTGAGGCCTATTATAAGGCTTGGAGCATGGCATTTGCGAACCTGAACAATCCGACAAAGGAAAATGGATTTGTATCACCCTATATTGATGCAGCATTTAATGGTGATATCTTTATGTGGGATTCCTGTTTCATGCTGATGTACGGAATCTATGCAAATGATATTTTCTGCTTCCAGAAGACTTTGGACAATTTTTATGCAAATCAGCTGTCGGATGGCTTTATCTCCAGACAGATCAGTGAAGCGGACGGCAGCGGCAAGTTTATGAGATTTGATCCGGTCAGCACAGGTCCCAATATATTGGGCTGGTGCGAATGGGAATATTATAAAAGAACCGGAGACAGGGAAAGATTAAGACAGGTCTATGCTCCCATCAGGGCATATCACAGGTGGCTTCGCAGAAACAGAACCTGGCAGAATATGACCTACTGGAGCAGCGGCTGGGGAAGCGGTATGGACAATCAGCCCAGGTTGCCGGTTGTGGAGGATATGAATACGCTGCAGGCACATCGCTGCTTCCACGGACATATGAGCTGGATCGATACCAATCTGCAGCAGATCCTTTCCTGCAGAGTATTGTTGGATATGGTTCATGAGCTGGGACTGGAGGAAGATACAAAAGAGCTTTTGGAAGAATATGATTACTTAAAAGGCTTTGTAAATGAGAAGATGTGGTCGGACAGTGAGGGCTTTTATTTCGATCTGTATCAGGACGGAAGTCCGGCAAAGGCAAAGACCATAGGCGCATACTGGGCGCTTTTGGCAGATGTGGTTCCGCAGGAAAGACTGAAGCAGTTCTTGTACCCTTTGCAGGATAAGGAAAAATTCAACCGTCCCCACAGGATCCCTTCCCTGTCAGCAGACAGTGAAGGATATGCAGAGGGCGGAAATTATTGGTGCGGCAGCATATGGGCTCCTACAAATTATATGGTCTTAAGAGGGCTTAGCCAGTACGGAGAGAGTGATCTTGCCATTGAGATTGCAAAAAATCACTATGAAAATGTATTGAAGGTATATCAGGAAACAGGAACCTT
The DNA here is from genome assembly GCA_964467405.1 of uncultured Acetatifactor sp. GTDB lineage: Bacteria > Bacillota > Clostridia > Lachnospirales > Lachnospiraceae > Acetatifactor. The sequence continues at coordinate 12,538 of CAYXQG010000011.1, forward strand.
TTGGGAAAATTATGCGCCGGAGGCTGCAGACAAAGGGGAAAGAAGTAAGCCTGATTTCGTGGGCTGGACCGGTCTGGTGCCGATCACGGTATTCATAGAATATGTGCTGGGCATTCAGTTTGATGTACCTAACAATACCATTCACTGGTACATTTCCAATTTGGAGCGCCATGGTATAGAAAATATCACCTTTCGGGATAAAAAGATATCCCTTTTGTGCGAAGCAAGACAGTCTGCCCAGGAGTCCCCTGTGGTTACGACCAAAGGCTGCGAGGATATTCAGGTAATTGTACATGTGGTTTCATAGCAGAGTATGCGGACGGTATTTGATTTTTATGCAGACAAATGCCTGAAGCACAACATAGAAACACGAGTATTGTGAAAGAAAACAGAGGAAGTATATGCAGGATAATTTACAGATACAAATGAATGATTTTTTGCCCCTCAGGGATGTGGTTTTTAACACACTTCGTCAGGCTATACTCACCGGAGAACTGAAGCCGGGGGAGAGATTGATGGAGATCCATCTGGCCAATAAACTGGGAGTCAGCAGAACACCTATCAGGGAAGCTATCAGGAAGCTGGAGCTGGAGGGCTTAGTGACCATGATTCCGAGAAGGGGTGCAGAGGTAGCTCAGATTACGGAAAAAAGTATGAATGATGTTCTGGAGGTACGTCGTGCCATGGATGCCCTGTGCGTTGAATTGGCATGTGACCGGATCTCACAGGAAGAGCTGGAGTCATTGCGGAAAGCCTGTGATACCTTTGCAGAGGCTGTAAAGACCGGGGATATTAAGGTAATTGCCCAGTCAGATGTGGCATTGCATGATATTATCGTGCAGGCAACCGGAAACAGAAGACTTGTTCAGCTGATCAATAATCTTTCCGAGCAGATGTATCGCTACCGTTTTGAATATCTGAAGGATACCAGCCGTCATGAAAGCCTGATTGAGGAGCACTGGGTGATCTATGAAAGTATCTTAAAAAAGGATAAGGAAACGGCAAGCCAGGCAGCTAAGCTGCATATAGATAATCAGGAAAAGGCGATCATTCGCCAGATCAGATTAGAAAAGCAGAAACATTCCTCCTAGAGGTATAGAAGGCTTGTTTGGAGGCTATACTTTCCATATCAGAGAAGAGAGCTGTATATTTTGACAGCCTTCTAAAATGATTCTGGTATGGAGGATGGAATGAAGAAATGGATGAGGATACGAAGCCTGATATGGATAGGTGCCGCAATCGGCTGGTGGGGATTGTGGTATCCGGAGTTAGTGCAGTATGCCGGTGTGTATACTGTGGTCACAGAGGATGGTACTGTACAGGAGTCCTCGGAAGTGGTAGAATATGAGCTTGATGAGTCCTTTTATCAGGAGCTGTTTCAGGCAGACGGCACAAAGCTGCGGTTTCGCAGCAGATTGTGGCAGTTGGCGGAAGAATATTTGGAAAAGGTTAGGTTTGGAAAATGATTTTGAATGGCAACATCAAAGCAGATGCAGGCGCTCCCATAGGAGTGTTTGATTCCGGCGTTGGCGGATTGACGGTAGCAAGGGAGATCATGCGTCAGATGCCCAATGAAAAAATTATATATTTCGGTGATACGGCCAGAGTGCCCTATGGCAGCAAATCCAAGGAGACAGTCACCAGATTCTCCAAACAGATTGTGCGTTTTCTGCGTACCTTTGATGTCAAAACCATTGTAGTAGCCTGCAATACAGCCAGTGCATATGCACTGGAGGAGCTGGAGAAGGAGTGCGACATCCCCATTATCGGTGTGGTAAAGCCGGGTGCAAAAACAGCTGCGGAAGTGACCAAGAACGGTAAGATCGGCGTCATCGCTACGGAGGCGACCATCCACAGCGGCATTTACAGTCAGTACATAAAAGAGATGAAGAAAAATGTAACCATCTATGGTAAGGCATGTCCCTTATTTGTTCCGCTTATAGAAGAAGGACTTTGGGTCGATCCTGTTACGGATGAGATTGCAAAACGCTATCTGACAGAATTGATCGATCTGGATATTGATACCCTGATATTGGGCTGTACCCATTATCCTTTGATCCGTTCTACACTGGGAAGGATCATCGGAGACAAGGTGACCCTGGTGAATCCGGCCTATGAAACGGCAATAGAGCTGAAGGCTCTTTTGGAAGAAAGAGGACTTTTGAACACAAAGCAGCCGGCGTTAGGAGAAAACCGGTATCAGTTCTATGTAAGCGATACTGCAGAGAAGTTCCGTAATTTTGCCAATTCTATTATTAAGTACGGAATTCTTTCTGCAAAAACAGTCAATATTGAGGAATACTAATCGGACAGGACACAGAAATGACAAAGGAAATCATATTAACCATAAAGGGTGAACAGAAATATACGGCCGAGGAGGTTACGGAAACGGTAACGGAAACCGGAGCTGAATACTATTTGAAGAATAACAGCCATTATGTAATATTCGAGGAAGAAACGGAAGGCTTTAAGGAAAAAACGAGAAGCGTACTAAAGTTCCGAAAAGGATATGCGGAGCTTACCAGAAAAGGACTGGTGCAGTCACACATGGTCTTTGAAGAGGATAAGCTCTACATGACAGCCTACCGTACTCCCTTCGGCGTGGTACCTATGGGAATCCACACCAAAAGACTGCAGATAACAGAAGAGGAGAATACCATCCGCATAGAAGCAGAGTATGAACTGGAGGCTCATGAGGAGCATATGGCAGACTGCAGGATAGAAATCATGATACAGGCAAAATAAAAACAGTCTGTCAGAAACATCTGACAGACTGTTTGATTTTACTTCAGTGGCTTAGCACCGGCTTTTTCCTGTGCCATTTCCACAGCACGCTTGAAAAATCCTTTTTTCTTTTCAGGCTTCTTTTCGGATTTGCCATGCAATCCCTTCACATCCAGAACATAGATACCGCTGATAACAGCCTTTACCTCTTTCTTCACAGGTACCCTGTCGAATATCTTCTCATCACATACCAAAGAAAGAATCTGAGGACCGATCTTAGCCTTGATAATGGGCATCTTGGTACCGCGCATGAGTCTGGGTGTCTGGTCAATGACCATTTGAGGAAGTCCGGATTCCTTCAGCTTGATACGCTTCTTGTCAATGATCAGCATGGAAACGGTCTGCTTACCGGCTTCGATCAATTCCTGCTGCTCAGCCTGCTTCTTCTGCGTCTTCTTACCGAAGAAATAAAGACCGATGATAATTGCAACTATTACAATAAATATGATTAATAATGTAATTTGAGTTGGTGTCACAAGAATAACCTCCTAAAACATACTTTTCAACAAAGCATATTTTACCATTCTTTTGCGTATTAAGCAATAATAAATCTTTTTTTTAGAAGATTTTAAGAGATTCCCACAAAACTTATGCTATAATGTACGCGAAAGGAAAACCAAGCGACACCGCAGGTGGCATTTGTTTTTCCTCGCGATAGCGAGCAAGCATACTGCGAAGCAGTATAGAGAGCGCGGCAGCGCGGGCTTGCGAGCTTATACTCAGAAAGGAACCAAGCGACACCGCAGGTGGCATTTGTTTTTCCTCGCGATAGCGAGCAAGCAT
>CAYXQG010000011.1:16204-17498 GCA_964467405.1 uncultured Acetatifactor sp.
TGCGAGCTTATACTCAGAAAGGAACCAAGCGACACCGCAGGTGGCATTTGTTTTTTGGAATAAGGTTTCTGTCATCCCGCCGGCTTCAGACGGCAGGGAAAGGCAGTTAAAAAATAAAGGTGAGGGCAAAATGGAACAATTCTTTGAAGTAATCAGGATCATAATCGATTTTTTCCGGCAGCATGTATTATTTATCAATCTGATATTTGCAATTGCAGTTGTATTTTTTGAAAGAAAGAGTCCCAAGAGTGTATGGGCGTGGCTCCTTCTGCTATACTTTGTGCCTGTTTTGGGCTTTTTTGTATATCTTCTTGCGGGAGCGGACATGCGTAAGAGCAAGATGTTCCGAATCAAGGAGGTAGAGGACAATCTGCATGAGGCAATCCGGCAGCAGGAACATAATATGAAGGAGAAGGGAATTGAAGCGGCGGACCCGCAGCTGGCTAATTATTCGGATATGGTCATGTATAATATGAAGACGTCCGGTGCGATTCTGACGGATGATAATGATATTGATATTTTTACGGATGGCAATGCACTTTATGATACCATGATCGAGGATATGAAGAGAGCAGAGCATTTTATTCACATCCAGTACTATATTATCAAGGATGATGTGCTGTTTGACCGTATCAGCAAGGTGCTGAAGGAAAAGGCAGCTCAGGGCGTTGAGGTCAGGATCCTTTATGATGCAATGGGATGCCGGACTTTCCAGAGAAAGCATTGGAAGCAGTTAAGAGAATGCGGTGTGGAGGCTGTAGAATTTTTCCCCGCACTTCTTCGCCGTTTCCATTTGAGAATCAATTATCGTAATCACAGAAAAATCGTGGTAATTGACAACAAGGTGGCCTATGTGGGCGGCTTTAATGTGGGAAAGGAATATATTGGTCTGGATGAAAAATTCGGCTATTGGCGGGATACCCATCTTCGTATCGTGGGCAGCTCCATTATAGGTCTGCAGCTGCGCTTTTTACTGGATTGGAACTATGCAGCCAAGAAAAACCTGTTCAGCGACAGCAGATACCACAGTGATTTTTCTGTGGGAACCAGGGACCATTGCAGCGTGCAGATCATTTCCAGCGGCCCGGATAATGCGGATCAACAGATCAGAAACAATTATCTGAGGCTGATCCATAAAGCCAAGAAAAGCATTTATATTCAGACCCCGTATTTTATCCCGGATGAAGCTATTTTTGATTCCCTGCTGGTGGCGGCCCGTTCAGGAATTGATGTGAATATCATGATTCCGTGCAAACCGGATCATCCCTTCGTATACTGGGCAACCTATTCTTAT
>CAYXQG010000012.1:0-17307 GCA_964467405.1 uncultured Acetatifactor sp.
GGTCTGACGTTCTCGCACACAATCAGTATATTTCCCAAATAATTCTTTTTGCTCATCTGTCAATGGTGGCTTTGAGATTTTCTTCGTTCTTACATCATATGTACCTCCACAAAAGCGTTTTTACGGGTAAAAAAAGAAGGGATACTCGGTTATCAAACCAAGTATCGCTAACTTTTGTTTAGCCAACCTCGTTTGACAGAAGCCGTAAAATAGTTAAATTTTTGGTTTGACTGTTTTACGAGCACCCGCCTAAATTCCGGTGCTTTTTTTGCATAATTGTCCGCATCCGGTAAACAATAAGGAAAAAGAAAAGAAGGTGGCTGTGAGTGAAGGAGACGGTTCTCTATCTGAATTGCAAAAAGAATGTGGAGATAAAGGAAGAGGATGCCTTTTTAAAGGATGTGGCTTCTGTAGAATGTGCAGATGCGAATATATGTGCAAGATGCAGGGCAATAAAGGTCTATCATTTTAAAGAGGGGCATACCAGAGTGGTTATCAATACCTTGAAATTGATCCGACTGATCTGCAGGGAATGTCCCGGTGTGCTGGTGCAGTCCATTGGGGAAACGGATGTGCTGATCGAAAAAGTTAAGGTGGAGGATTATAAGGGCTGGAAGCAGTGGTGTAAGGTGATACTGGTATGTCTGGTCAGCTTCTTCGGTACGGCATCTACAATTGTAGCTTATAATAATGACGTTGGTGTCAGAAGTGTATTTGATGAGGTCTATCAGGTATTTCTACAGGAAGCTCCACCCCCTGTAAATCTTCTGGAGATCACTTATTCTATTGGGCTGGCAGCAGGCATTCTTTTGTTCTTTAATCATGTCGGAGGCAGGAGAATTACCAAGGATCCTACACCCATTGAGGTATCCATGAAAAATTATGAGCGAGATGTGAATACGACACTTATAGAAACTGCTGACAGGGAAGGGATAGAAGAGGATGTTTAGGTTTATTCTGCCGGGTTTTCTTGGTTTATGCTTCGGACTTTTGACGGCAGCAGGTGTTTTTACGGTATTCAGTGCTGTGAGCCTGGTGCCCAGGTTTGTGGGAAAGACGCATTCGGCAAAGGAAATATTACTGTATGAGGACATGATCGTGGGAGGCAGCATTACAGGCGGCATCTTCTATCTGTTTGCGGATATCGCGGATATGCAGGAGCTGTTAGTAAACAGATGCCGCTGCCCTCAGCAGGTGTGGTATGTTCTGGCAAATAGTATTCTTGTATTGATCGGACTGTTTGGCGGGATGTTTGTAGGCTGCCTGGCACTGGCAATTGCGGAGATGCTGGACAGCATACCGATTTTTAGCAGAAGAATTGCCTTCCGGCACGGACTGGGACTGGCAGTGCTTTGTATGGCAGCGGGAAAGCTCTGTGGGTCATTATTTTATTTCTGCCATATCCATTCGGGTTAAATAGGAACATGACAGATATCTGACTAAAAAACAGAAGGCAGTAAATGCGGCAGAAGGTGAGGGAATATGGATACTAATCAGATAGAAACAAATAAAAAGCAGTTTGAAAAATATGTAAAATCAGTAACACCCACTCATAATCTGGGACGGCAGATGTGGAGAGCCTTTTTAACGGGAGGTCTTATCTGCATGACCGGCCAGGGGATCCTGGAGCTTGGTACAGGATATTTTGCCTTGGAAAAGGATGCGGCAGGAAGCTGGTGTTCCCTGCTCCTTGTGCTGTGTGCAGTTATATTGACGGGCCTTAATATCTATCCCGGTCTTGTAAAATGGGGCGGTGCAGGAGCATTGGTGCCGATAACGGGTTTTGCCAATTCCGTAGCAGCACCTGCCATTGAATATCAGACGGAAGGGCAGGTCTTCGGTATCGGATGTAAGATTTTCACTATCGCAGGGCCGGTGATCTTGTATGGGATTTTTTCGAGCTGGGTGCTGGGAGTGATTTATTGGATAGGAAAAATGTTGGGAGCAGCGTAAGCTGCTCCTTTTTGGGTGGAATAAGGAGTTAGTATCCCTTTATTTCGCAGAGGACGTCAGCGAGAGCATCCCCTATGCCTTTGATAAGGCGAAGCAGATCGGTGCGGCCACCGGTACATATCCAAGGATCATTGTACATCGTGCTACACAGTGGCCCGGTGTATATATTACTACGGAGCATTTGGATCTTTTTGATAAGGAGGAATATATAGAGGAGTATCCGAATATGCTCCTGCAGGGAGAAACTGTACAGATCGGCAAAGCCGACAGTCTCAAATATGCAATCCGGTCTATCAGTCACAGGACGGAAGGGTCTGTTTACTGGCAGGAAACGGAATCTGTGTGCAGAAGCGGACCCATGTTTTGTGGGCAGGATAAGAGCCTGCCGGAAAACAGCTAAGCTTAGCAAAAGAACTTTTTCGGTATCTTTATTTACTTCATATATAGGAACGTGGTAAGATAAGAAAAAAACATTTGGGGGGAGAAGGATATGTTACCCATTGCTTTTGAAGAGAGAATGCAGCAAATGCTGGGAGAAGAATATATTGCTTTTTTAGACAGCTATGACAAGGATAAGTTTCAGGCCCTTCGGTTGAATCCGTTGAAAACCACAAAGGAGGAGTTCCTGGAGAAGCATATTTTTTTTCTGACACCTGTGCCCTGGGAAGAAAACGGATTTTATTATGAGGCAGGGGATACACCCGGAAAACATCCTTATCATGAGGCGGGAGTATATTATATTCAGGAGCCCAGTGCTATGGCACCGGTGCCGTTTCTAGAGGTAAAGCCGGGAGAGAGAGTATTGGATCTGTGTGCGGCACCCGGAGGAAAGAGTACGCAGATCGGTGTAGCCTTAAAGGGAGAAGGGCTGCTTGTTTCTAACGAGATCCATCCTGCCCGTGCAAAGATCCTTTCGGAAAACATTGAGAGAATGGGAATCCGCAATGCGATCGTGACCAATGAAACACCGGAAAGGCTGGAACAGGTATTTCCCGGCTATTTTGATAAGATCCTTGTGGATGCACCCTGTTCGGGAGAAGGAATGTTCCGTAAAAATGAGGAGGCATGTAAGGAGTGGAGTCCTGAAAATGTGGAGCTTTGCGCCCAAAGACAGGAAACCATTTTGGACTGTGCTGCCTCCATGCTGCGGCCTGGAGGCAGGCTGGTATATTCCACATGTACCTTTGCACCCAAGGAGAATGAGGGAAGTATTGCAGGATTCTTAAGCAGGCATGAGGAGTTTGAAATTGTGGAGGCTATTATGCCGGAAGGTTTTGCACCGGGAAGACCACAGTGGAGCGGAGACAAGGGAGCAGATTGCGGCATAGCAGAGGAAATGGTACATACCATGCGGATCTGGCCTCACCGGGTAAAGGGTGAGGGACATTTCCTGGCAGTGCTTCAAAAGAAGGGATCATCAGAGCATCTGGAAGTAAGAAGCCTGTACGGGACGGAAAAAGGAATCAACGAAAAGGAATGTAAGGAGTATCTTCAGTTTGCACAGGAAGCTCTGCAGGAGAGGCCGCAGGGCATTTATTTGAAATTTGGAGATCAGTTATACTTAGGGCCTAAACAGATGCCCTCCTTAAAGGGATTAAAGGTATTACGTCCGGGCCTTCATCTGGGAACTGTAAAAAAGAACCGTTTTGAGCCCTCCCATGCGCTGGCGCTGGCCTTAACAGGGTAAAGGGTGAGGGACATTTCCTGGCAGTGCTTCAAAAGAAGGGATCATCAGAGCATCTGGAAGTAAGAAGCCTGTACGGGACGGAAAAAGGAATCAACGAAAAGGAATGTAAGGAGTATCTTCAGTTTGCACAGGAAGCTCTGCAGGAGAGGCCGCAGGGCATTTATTTGAAATTTGGAGATCAGTTATACTTAGGGCCTAAACAGATGCCCTCCTTAAAGGGATTAAAGGTATTACGTCCGGGCCTTCATCTGGGAACTGTAAAAAAGAACCGTTTTGAGCCCTCCCATGCGCTGGCGCTGGCCTTAACAGGGAAGGATGTAAAATACAGCTACGAACTGTCGGCAGCAGACGGCAGTGCAGCCTCCTTTATCAGCGGCCAGACCTTCCTGACGGAAGTACAAAAGGGGTGGCATCTGATCACGGTGGACGGTTACAGCTTAGGATGGGGAAAGGCAGCAGGCGGTATCATGAAAAATCATTATCCGAAGGGCCTTCGTAAGAATAATTTTTAAATACCCTCTTCTCTTGCAGCAAAAAAAATGATATGATAGCTTAATGAGGTGGAGTTTATCCACGGATACGGAAAGGGTTAAATGGTATGGATAAGATTATTTTAACAGGCGACAGACCTACCGGTAGACTGCATGTAGGACATTATGTCGGTTCCTTAAAGAGAAGAGTGGAGCTGCAGAATTCCGGTGAATATAAAAAGACCTTTATTATGGTTGCGGATGCACAGGCATTAACGGATAATATTGAAAATCCGGAGAAGATCCGTCAGAATATTATAGAAGTAGCGTTGGATTATCTGGCTTGCGGACTGGATCCTCAAAAATCCACATTGTTTATCCAGTCACAGATTTCAGAGCTGTGCGAACTGACCTTTTATTATATGGATCTGGTTACGGTATCACGTTTACAGCGTAATCCTACCGTAAAGAGTGAGATACAGATGCGTAATTTTGAAGCAAGTATACCGGTTGGATTTTTCACCTATCCGATCAGTCAGGCAGCAGATATTACTGCATTTAAGGCAACAACCATTCCGGTGGGCGGAGACCAGCTTCCCATGATCGAACAGACCAGGGAAATCGTGCATAAGTTCAATTCTGTATATTCAGAGGTTTTGGTAGAGCCGGAAGCTCTTTTACCGCAGAATGATGCATGTATGCGTCTGCCCGGTATAGACGGTAAGGCTAAAATGAGTAAATCCCTGGGAAATTGTATTTATCTGGCTGATTCAGCGGATGATGTGAAGAAGAAGATCATGAGCATGTATACGGATCCATTGCATTTACAGGTATCAGATCCGGGACATTTAGAGGGCAATACCGTATTTACATATCTGGATGCATTCTGTAAGCCGGAGCATTTCGAAAGATACCTTCCGGATTATACAGATCTGGATGAGTTGAAGGCTCATTATACCAGAGGCGGTCTTGGTGATGTTAAGGTGAAGAAATTCTTAAACAATGTGATCCAGGAAGAACTGGAGCCTATCAGAGAACGCAGAAAGATGTATGAAAAGGATATTCCTGAAATTTATAATATTCTGAAGAAGGGTAGCGATACAGCTCGTGAAGTGGCAGCCCAGACCTTGTCAGAGGTTAAGAGTGCAATGCGAATCAACTATTTTGAGGATCAGGAGCTGATGAAAGCACAGGCGGCAAAATATGAGACAAAATAAGAATTTTGATGATGAATTCAATAATCCCATGAATATAGCGATTATGGCTGCAGCGGCAGTGCTTGTAGTGGTTTTGTTCTGTACCATCGTATGGAATGTAACCCATCATGAGAGTAAGAGTGTTGCAAATAACAAAACGGATCAGGTGCAGAATACGCTGGAGGCCTCCTCAGCCCCTACAGCTACGGATGAGGTAGTGGCAACAGCGGCTCCCAGTGAGAGTCAGGATGCAGATGAAGCAGCTATTAAAGCATTGCTTGCAGAAAAATCCAATGACCAGGGTGTTGTATTTACAGAGACCAGACAGGTGGTTACTGCAAAGGGTGTGACCAATCTTCGAAGTGAACCGAGTACGGCACAGGCAGAGGCAACCGTAGTGACCCAGCTTCATAACGGAGTGAATGCCATCCGTGTCGGTTATAATGATGAGGTGGGCTGGTCCAAGCTCATTTATCAGGATCAGGTATTATATGCTTCTACAGCTTATCTTTCCGTGCTGGAGGATGCAGCAGAATAAGGAAAGTTTACAGGGCTTTGCCGGCAGTCTGACTGTTGGCAAAGCTGTTTTATATAGTTTTTTTGAAGGAGAAGATGTATGCAAAAAGTAAGCAGCCCAAACAGAAAATTATATATTGGTGTCATAGCGGCACTGGTTTTATTGTCTGTGAAGACGATCCTTACGGATTTTGACTGTGATGCGGAGTATGCCCTGGTTATGGGATATCGTATGGCCAGGGGAGACAGAATGTTTTTGCAGATGTGGGAGTCCCATCTGACCTCAGCATTTTTGTGCGCGGCACTGGAGAAAATTTATTTGACGGTTACAGGGACCACAACAGGAATCGTACTGTTTGTGCAGACCTGCTGCGTATTGATCAGAGCCTTGCTTGCACTTTTGATGAACAAGACCCTGAAGCAGTATATAGAACCTCTTTGGGCATTTTTGCTCAGCTGCCTTTTCTTTGCGGTAACGCCGAAGGATCTGCCCATCGCAGAATTTGCAAACCTGCAATTCTGGTTTCAGACAGGCTTATTCTGTATGCTGCTGTGGTATTATGCATCCGGAAAAAGACGTTATCTGTTCCTGGCAAGCGTCTGCTTATGTCTGGAGAGTATTGCTTATCCCTCCTGTGTGATCCTTTTCTTTCCGGTGGCGGTATTGCTTTTGGTGTATTCCGGGAAAAAATGGAAGGATGTTTTGTACTTTGCACTTTCCTGCTTTGTGCAGGGAGTCCTTTATGTAGGATATTTTGTTATAACGATCGGACCGGAATTGTTTTTGAATAATTGTCAGATCATCTTAACCGGAGATGAATGCCACAGAAAAGGAATCGGAGAGAAGTTTGTGATACACGGCCTGGACCTTTTGAAGGTGGCGGCAGTTTTGGCAGTATTGCTTTTGGCCTGCTTTATCATTGGAAAGATCGGCTGTATGCTGTTTCGGAAAAATACAGCAAAGACGGTTGTAGTAAGCAGCCTGTATCTGTATTTTATCATCCTGTTAGCAGTCCTTTTTGTATACACACTTCTGGTAAAGGAACGTACGGCACAGCTGGTGATCTACTTCCCCATGTTTCTGTTAGGTGCAACAGGGCGGCATTTATTATCGGATGCGGAAAAAAAGGTATATGACAGTGCAGTGGCGATCAATGCATGCAGTTTTCTGGCGGTGCTTGCACTAACTGACCTTACGATGCTGGATTCCATCAATTATTTGATGTTGTCAGTGATTGCTACCCTGATCCCTATCAGAGCATTGATCGACCACTATGTTGTCTGCAGCAAAAAGCATCTGAAATATATTCTCCTGTATGTCTTCTTACTGCTGTCACTTTTCAGAAGTGCCTTTTTAATGAGACCTATGTATTATTATTTGAGAAGTGTATTCAATATAGAAGGAATCGTAAAGAGTGGACCGGCTGTAGGAATCATGTCAGAATATATGGGCCCTTATATCATCAATACTGCTATGGAGGAGTGGGATCAGTATATTGAAGAGGGAGACCGGCTTTTGTTAGTAGGAAGCGATTTCGGAACACATACCATCGGATATCTGTATCAGGATGTAGTGATCGCAAACAGTTCCACACTTTCCACACCGACCTTTGATGAAAATCTGCTGACCTATTGGGAGCAGAATCCGGACAGATATCCCAATGTGGTAGCGGTAGAGTGCTGGTACGGGGAGCTGACCATTTCAGAAGACAGCTTCATTTATCAATGGCTCATCCGGGATTTTCAGCCAACAGGCTATGCTGACGGAAAGTATTGGAGATATTATTGGAAAAATTAAGCATAGAAGGTTGACATTATCACTTTAGCATGCTACTATGATAAAATGTTAAAGACAGTTAAGATGGTCAGGAGGATTTTATCATGAAAAAATTAGTAGCATTAGGACTTGCAGGAGCGATGGTGCTGTCTATGGCAGCCTGTGGCAGTACAAAGGATGATAAAGAGGCTTCCGGTGTGGGAAGTGACGAAAAGCAGCAATTTGTATTGGGCTTTGATGCATCTTTTCCACCCTATGGATATATTGACAGTGAGACAAACGAATATGTAGGCTTTGATCTGGATCTGGCAGCAGAGGTTTGTGACAGAAACGGCTGGGAACTGGTTAAGACACCGATTGACTGGGAAGCGAAGGATATGGAATTGAATTCCGGCGCGATCGACTGCATCTGGAACGGTTTTACAATGAACGGACGTGAGGACGTATATACCTGGAGTGAACCATATGTAGATAATTCCCAGGTATTTGTGGTAGCTGCAGACAGCAATATCAAAGACTTTGCGGATCTGGCAGGTAAAGTTGTATTGGTACAGGCGGATTCCAGTGCTCTGTATGCTTTGGAGGATACGGAAAATGCGGAGCTTACAGCTGTAAAAAACAGCTTTGCACAGCTGCAGCAGGTTCCCGAATATAATACAGCTTTCCTGGATATGGAGGCTGGTGCGGCAGATGCTGTGGCAATGGATATTGGTGTTGCGAAGTATCAGATCGAATCAAGAGGAGACCGGTTTGTGATCCTGGAGGAGACAATCTCTTCAGAGCAGTATGCAGTGGGATTTAAGCTTGGTAATGAAAAGCTGCGTGATGCAGTACAGGATGCAATCGATGAGATGGTATCCGATGGTACCTTTATGCAGATTGCAGAAAAATGGGGCCTGGAGGACAGTGTCTGCCTGGGCAAATAAGTGAGAACAGGATGGAGAAGCATTTTGACCGGATTAATAGAGAAGAGTCTTAATTTCATAGAATATTTTATACGGATGTGTTCCAGACTGTCTGAGGGCATGCTGGTATCTGTGGGAATTTTCTTCTGCACATTGATATTTTCACTGTTGCTTGGCCTTGTGGTCGCATTCGGACGTATGTCCAGGCATGTGATCATTCGATTTCCGGTCAAGGTATTTATTTCCATCATGAGAGGGACACCTTTGATGCTGCAGCTGTTAGTCATTTATTTCGGTCCCTATTTCATGTTTGGCATGAAGATCAGTCCGAGCTATAAGATGACAGCCGTATTGGTTGGATTTATCATCAATTATGCAGCCTACTTTGCGGAAATCTATCGTGCAGGCATTGAGGCCATTCCGGCAGGTCAGTATGAGGCGGCAAAATTATTGGGATATAATAAGTTACAGACCTTTTTATATATTATTCTGCCCCAGGTAGTTAAGCATATCGTACCGCCGGTAGCCAATGAAACGATCACATTGGTAAAGGATACTTCCCTGGCGTATACACTTTCGGTTTTGGAGATGTTCTCCTTGACCAAGCAGATCGCGGCAGCAGAAACGAGTATGATGCCCTTTGTAGTAGCCGGTATATTTTATTATATATTTAATCTGGCGGTGGCAGTAACATTTGAAAAGCTGGAAAAGAAACTGGCTTATTACCGGTAGGTTAGGGGGAAATGCATGTATATCTTGGAAATGAATCATGTCCGTAAGCAGTTTGAGGACACAGAAGTATTAAAGGACATTTCACTGAAGGTGAAGGAAGGCGAAGTAGTAGCGATCATCGGTCCCAGCGGATCCGGTAAGTCCACCCTGCTTAGATGTGCAACGATGCTGGAAAAGATGGACAGCGGAGAATTGATCTATTGCGGAGAAAAGGCAGCCGGCAATGATGATAAGGGGAATACTGTATATGCAAGGCAGGAGGTTTTAAAGAAGATTCAGACATATTTTGGATTGGTATTCCAGAATTTTAATCTGTTTCCGCACTTTTCCGTCATGAAAAATATCTGTCATGCACCGTTAAAGGTACAGAAGCGTGATAAGAAAGAGGTGGAAGAAACCGCCAGGGCATTGCTTAAAAAGATGGGATTGGAGGAAAAGGAGAAGCAATATCCCTTCCAGTTATCCGGAGGGCAGCAGCAGAGAGTTTCTATTGCAAGAGCACTGGCATTAAATCCAAAGATCTTATTCTTTGATGAGCCAACCTCAGCACTGGATCCCGAATTGACAGGGGAAATTTTGAAGGTCATCAGGGACTTGGCGGCAGAGCGTATGACCATGGTCATCGTTACCCATGAAATGAATTTTGCAAAAAATATTGCAGATCATATTATCTTTATGGAACATGGGGTGATCGTGGAGGAAGGTACGCCTCAGGAAGTGTTTGAATCAGATAATCCGCGTATGCAGGAATTCTTAGGCAAATTAGAACAAAAATAACAAAACGTAAAAAGGTGCGGTGAAGAGAAGCTTCATCGCACCTTCTTTATGTGTAGGAGCTTTCTTTTTTGGATATACTAGCCAAAAAAGAAAGGATGGATAAAATGAATCAAAGATTAGGCAGAGCAAGTTTTCGATTAGAGAAGGGCGCATATATTTTGAATAGTGCCAGTGTGGTGGGAACAAAGGAGGGACAGGGACCTTTTCGGGACTTGTTTGACAGAGTGGGAACAGATGATCTGTTCGGAGGAAATACCTGGGAGGAAGCAGAAAGTGCTTTGCAGAAGGAGGCTGTATATCTGGCACTAAGCAAGGCGGGGAAAAAGCCTGAGCAGATGCAGCTTATGTTTGCCGGAGACCTGTTAGGGCAGTCTATTGCCAGCTCTTTTGGATTAAAGAGCTTTGAAATCCCACTATATGGACTTTATGGTGCCTGCTCGACCTGTGGGGAAAGCCTGAGCCTGGGAGCCCTTACTATTGCAGGAGGTTATGCAGAGCATGTCATATGCGTTACCTCCAGCCATTTTGCCAGTGCAGAGAAGGAGTTTCGTTTTCCTTTAGGATATGGCAATCAGCGTCCACTGTCAGCTACATGGACTGTTACGGGAAGCGGTGCCTTTGTTCTTTCTGCCGATTCGAAAGAAGGAGCCAGAGGAAGGATCAGCGGTGTGACGGTCGGCATGATCACGGACTATGGATTGAAGGATTCCATGAATATGGGAGCTTGTATGGCCCCGGCGGCTGCATCAACCATAGAGCGGCATTTTCAGGATTTCCATACGGGGCCGGAGGATTATGATAAGATCATTACCGGAGACCTGGGTAAGGTAGGACAGACGGTGCTTTTAGATCTGCTTAGGGACCGGGGGTATGATATTGCTGCGGTGCATATGGACTGCGGCATTATGATCTATGATGCACAAAGCCAGGATACCCATGCAGGAGGAAGCGGCTGCGGCTGCAGCGCGGTCACCCTGTCTGCTTATATACTAAAGCAGCTGGAGGAGGGCATATGGAAGAAGGTGCTGTTTCTGCCTACAGGCGCACTGCTTAGTAAGACCAGCTTCAATGAGGGGCAGAGCGTACCCGGTATTGCCCATGCACTGGTCATAGAATCTGTCTAAATCTGTCCAAACCTCTTGCAAACAGCACTTTATTCTAGTAAAATGTCCTTGATACAAGATATAGTTACACGATCGTAAGAATCGGGAAAGGTGGAAGAATGCGTATATTGGAATTTAAGATGGAGCGTTCCGGACTTTTGGAGGTAGGACAGGAGATCACTGTTACCGAAGGTGTGCTGCCGAGTAACTATTATTATACCATAGACCCCTCCCTGGCAATGTCAGGAAATATCCCTTTCCGTTATCGGCTGAAATCAAGAAGCGGACAGGTGACGGATATTATAGAGAACGCAAGGGGATTCTATGTAACGGCCCAATTTGATGAGCCGGAGGTGGATTATAGCAAATAAAGAAAAGAGGTAAAGATTATGTTAAAAAAGGTCGCAACAGATAAGGCACCTGCAGCAATCGGACCATATTCCCAGGGAGTGATAGTAAATAATATGTTATTTTCTTCCGGTCAGATTCCCCTGGATCCGGTAAGCGGAGAAATTGTAGGAAGTACCATCACAGAACAGGCACAGCAGGTTATGAAGAATTTGGGAGCTGTTTTGCAGGAAGCCGGAGCAGACTATGCCAAAGTGGTAAAAACTACCTGCTTTTTGGCAGATATGGGAGATTTTGCAGCATTTAACGAAGTATATGGCGAATATTTCACACAGAAGCCTGCAAGAAGCTGCGTGGCTGTAAAAACACTTCCAAAGAATGTTTTGTGCGAAGTGGAAGTGATTGCATCTTTGGAATAAGAGAGGCAATTATTTCATGAAAGATAAGGATAATATTGTATTGATCGGTATGCCCGGAGCAGGCAAGAGTACAGTGGGAGTTGTGCTTGCCAAAAGGCTGGGCTACCATTTTATTGATTCCGACCTGGTCATTCAGAAAACCAGCGGAAAGCTGTTGCATGAGCTGATCTCAGAGCATGGTGTGGAGGGCTTTTGGCAGATTGAAAATGATGTCAATGCCGGTCTGGATGTGCATAGGACCGTTATTGCTACCGGAGGCAGCGCCATCTATGGAAAAGAAGCCATGGAGCATCTTAGCCGGATCGCAACCGTGATCTATCTGAAGCTTAGCTATGAGGAAATCGCAAACCGCTTGGGAGATCTGAATGCACGGGGTGTGACCTTAAAGGAAGGTCAGACACTTGCTGATCTGTACGCAGAAAGAACTCCGTTATATGAGAAATATGCAAATATGATGCTTGAATGTGATAACAAGTACTTAAGGGACGTTGTAACAGAAATAGCGGAAAGATTAAAGGAACAGAAGTAGCATTAGAAAGGGCTTGCACTGTGCAGGCTCTTTCTCTGTATCAGATACATATTTTTGCCATACATTGCAGACAATAGGAATAAATTTATTTGCAAGGGAGTATGGATATGGAGTATATGATTTCGTTTTTGACAGGTGGTGCCATATGTGCTGTAGTACAGATCCTTATGGAGAAAACAAAGCTGATGCCCGGAAGAATCATGGTTTTGCTGGTAGTAACGGGAGCTGTTTTGAGTTTCTTGGGATGGTATGAGCCTTTTGCAGAATTTGCAGGTGCCGGAGCCAGTGTACCCTTATTGGGATTCGGACATTCTCTGATGAAGGGTGTGAAGGAAGCTGTGGATGAGCAGGGAGTACTGGGCCTGTTTGCAGGAGGTTTTAAGGCAGGGGCCGTAGGAAGCTCTGCAGCATTGATCTTTGGCTATCTGTCCAGTTTGCTGTTTAAACCAAGGATGAAAAAATAGTTTTGTAAAAAGGGATGACAAATGATAGTTTGGTTGATTTATGCAGTTAGTATGATCTATATGGAATCAGTATTTCACATCGGCTCTTTTGGCAGCAAGGGTATCAGTATCTTTCTGCCCCTGGCGCTGATCGCACTTGTTTCCTCCGTACAGTCTGTAATAGTAGGTATTACAAAAGGAAGAGTACAAAGGATTTTTTTCTGGTTTTTTTATATCATGACATATCTGATCTTCGCTGTACAGACTGTATATTACAGCCTGTTTCGGCAGCCGTTACAGATCCGTGCCGTTTTATTTGGCGGTCGTGATGCATTGACGGATTATTGGAGGGAAATGCTGCTTGGTATTTTAAAGGCTTCTCCTATGCTGCTTTTGCTGGCACTTCCCCTGATTGTGCTGCTTATTCTGCATATACGGGGCAAGTGGGAAATTCCTTTGTGTGACAGTTTGCAGAAGGTAAGAATTTGCTTTACTGCAGGCATATCCGTACTTGCCTTCTTTATGGTATTTATGTCGGGACGTTATATAGAAGCAGAATTCTATGATGAATATACGGAATATTATGCGCCCCTTTCCGTGATGGAGCAGATGGGTGTTGTGACCATGGTACAGAGAGATTTATTTTATGAAGCAGAGCATTTGCTGGGAGAAAATACCATTACTGCCATGAAGCCTACAGAAGATCCATTTGTGCTCAGTACACCTGCACCTTCCCGGACACCGCCGCCTAAGGAGGAGACGGGCAGCACGGAGACAAAGAAGGAGCCTGTACCGGAACAGACGGAAGAGCCGGAGAACAGGATCCATGCTTTTGAACTGGATTTAAATAAGCTGGCAGAAAATTCGGCAGGGGATAAGCAAAAGGAGTGGCTGGCACAATATATTGTGAATCTGCAACCCACAACGGAAAATGAGTATACGGGAATGTTTGAAGGTTACAATTTGATTTTTCTTACTGCAGAAGGATTTTCTACATATGCCATACACCCGCAGTTGACTCCGACTTTGTACAAAATGGTCAATTCAGGCTTTGTATTTCATAACTACTATGTACCCCTTTGGCAAACAAGTACCAGTGACGGGGAGTATGTGAATCTGACAGGCCTGATCCCGGATGGTCAGTTCAGCATGCGTAAGAGCAGCACCAACAATATGCCATATTCCCTTCCCTGCTTCTTTGCACAGGAGGGCGTGGCAAGCTTGGGATTTCACAATAACAGTCTGTCCTACTATGACAGATATCTGACCCATCCGAATCTGGGCTATGACTTCTTTGCGGCAAAGCTTGGGGAATGTTCACAGGAGGAGTGGGGCAGTCATATATTTCCTATGGAAAATCCTAATGCATGGCCGGCATCGGATCTTGAAATGATGCAGGGTACCATACCCATGTACATAAACAAGGACAGATTTCATGTATATTATATGACGATCTCAGGACATATGAATTACAGTTTTACGGGAAACAGAATGTCTTCTAAGAACAGGGAGGCTGTAAAGGAACTGGATATGTCAGAAAATGCCAGGGCTTATATGGCATGTCATATTGAACTGGATAAAGCACTTGCCTATCTTTTGGAAGAGCTGGAAAAAGCCGGACAATTGGAAAATACGGTGATCTGTCTCAGTGCGGATCATTATCCCTATGGTATGACGCAGGAGCAGTATGAGGAACTGGCAGGGAAGGATCTTTCTCAAAATATGGATCTGTACCGCAACAGCCTGATTCTGTGGAATGCAGGCATGACAGAACCTGTCGTTGTGGATAAGGCATGCTGCTCCATAGATCTTTTGCCTACATTGATGAATCTGTTTGGATTTTCTTTTGATTCCAGAATGTATGCAGGAAGGGATATCTTCTCCGACGGGGAGGGTCTGGTCATCTTTAATAACAGGAGCTTTGTGTCAGATACGGTTTATTATGACAAGAAGAATAAGACGACTGTCTGGAAGAAGGAATTAACTGCTGAGGAACAGGAAAGCTATATGGCAAGGATGCAGCAGGAGGTAAAGGACAGATATCAGTTCAGTGCCTACATCCTTCAAAAGGATTATTATCAGATCATAGAAAACAGCAGGGTGCAATAAATGCATCCTGCTGTTTGATTTTAGGATCATAGCAGCTCATGATCAATATTATGACGGGAAAGAAACTGCAGGATCGCCTTGTCCCAGATCTGATCCGGTTCTTTGCTCATGAGAAAGGTATGGAAGGAACTGCCTGTAGTGAGTACGGTCTGGGAACCGTCGTATTTTACGGTAAGTACCAGGGCTTTGACCTGTTCAGCCGGCAGATTGCAGCCTCCGGCTGCTAAAAGCCTGCCCACCAGGTCCGGCTTTAAATGCAGTACAAACTTAAAAAACAGAGGAGTCCGTTTTCCTTTTATCAGGTTAAAGCACAGAGGCTTCATATCCTTCCAAAGGGAAAAATCATAAGAAAGGGGCTGATCCCTGCGCTCCTCCATGCTGAAAAAATCTTTATTGACATGACCATCGATCCGGTAGGTATTTGCAGTTGAAACGATGCCTTCTTCCAGAAGAAAATTATCAAAGGTATCATTTACCAGTAAATGATTCATGAATGCCTTGGTAGCAGTAATTTTAATAGCGAGCATAGCAGCCTTCCTTTCATGGTAGTGATTTAAGTATACGGCAAAAGAGAAATCCTGTCAAAAATATTCTATATTGTCTTTACTTATTCTCCTGCATATGATAATATATGTAGTAATCAAAACTACATTGTGAAACGAAGAAAACGAGAAGCAATGGAGAACGTTACGAACAAAATTAGGCACCTGAGGGAGTGCTGATAGAGGAAAGGTATGGATAATAATATGAGTTTTAAGATTGTAGTAGACAGTTGTTGTGAATTGCCGGAGGAATTATTGGCAGATCCCCGATATCAGCGTGTGCCCTTAAGTCTTGAGGTGGGAGAAAATCATATTCAGGATGATGAGACCTTTGACCAGAAGGATTTCTTAGAGAAGATAGCAGCGTGTCCTACCTGCCCAAAATCTTCCTGTCCGTCTCCGGAAAAATATATGGAGGCATACAGAACCGATGCAGAGCATGTGTATGTAGTGACCCTGTCACAGCATTTAAGCGGAAGTCACAACAGTGCGGTGCTGGGAGAGAGTCTGTATCACGAGCAGTATGGAGAGAAAAAGATCTGTGTGTTGGATTCCTTGTCAGCAAGCGGCGGCGAGACACAAATCGCAATGAAGATAAGAGATCTGGAAATAGCAGGATTTAGCTTTGAAGAGATCATAGAGAAAGTGCAGAAATTCCGCGATGAGATGGAAACTTATTTTGTACTGGATAACCTGGAAACTCTGCGTAAGAACGGGCGCTTGTCCCGTGTAAAGGCTTTGGTGGCTTCCACCATGAATATTAAACCGCTTATGGCGGCTGATGAAGGAACCATTGTTCAGGTAGGACAGGCCATCGGCATGAAAAAAGCATTGAATAAGCTGTCAGAGAAGTTTGTACAGGAAGTAAAGGAAGGACATGACCGTCTGATCATTTCTCATTGCAATGCCTTGGAGAGAGCACTTGCCATTAAAAATCACATTCTGTCCAAACGCCATTTTGAGGAGGTTCTCATTATGGATACGGCGGGTGTCAGCAGCTTGTATGCAAATGATGGAGGAATCATCATTACCGCATAGGATATAAAGAAAGACAGTTTTTTAGAGAAATAAACAAGCCCCCGGAAGCATTTTCCGGGGGCTTTGATTATGCAAATTTTGCAATGATCGTGGCAGCTAATGCCAGCTGCAGAAAGAATATGACAGGCATACCGACTGCAAAGTACCAGTGCTTTGTCTTGTGACGAAAGTGCTGCATGCCAAGGATGGAACCCATGCTGCCGCCTATAAGGGCAAGGAGAAAGAGTGTGGATTCCGGTATGCGCCAGGCTTTTTTTCTGGCTCTTGCCTTGTCAATTCCCATGGCGGCAAAGCCTGCTATATTCATAAGGATCAGATATATGATCAGGACAATCAAAAACGGATTCGGCATTATTTATTGTTCTCAACTTCCTGCATCTTCATTGCACGTACCTTGCAGGAGAGACCGAAGAGATTGATAAAGCCCTCTGCATCATGATGATCATATAAATCACCTGTGGTGAAGGATGCGATCTTTTCGTTGTACAGTGAATAAGGTGAGGTAGTACCGGCCTTGATGATATTTCCCTTGTAAAGCTTGAATTTTACTTCACCGGTTACATATTCCTGCGTTTTCTCAATAAATGCCTGGATTGCTTCACGCTTGGGTGTGAACCATTTTCCTTCATATACTACGTCAGCTAATTTGTTGCCCATTTCCTTTTTCAGTGTATAAGTATCACGATGCAGGATCAGTTCCTCTAATTGCTGATGAGCTTCCATAAGGATGGTACCGCCGGGAGTCTCATAAACACCACGGGAC
>CAYXQG010000013.1:0-16108 GCA_964467405.1 uncultured Acetatifactor sp.
GCTTAATGATCTCCGGGCGCTCCGGTCTTGGTCCGATAAAGGACATATCACCTTTTAAAATATTGATCAGCTGCGGAAGCTCATCAATACGCACCTTGCGGATAAATTTGCCGATCGGTGTGATACGGTCATCATTCTTCTTTGCAAGTCTGGCCACTCCGTCCTTTTCCGCATCCGTACGCATACTGCGGAACTTCATGATATAAAATTCTTTTTGATCCTTTGTACAGCGCACCTGCTTATAAAGCACAGGGCCGCCGTCATATGCCTTGATCACAATGGCGGTGACCAGCATAAAGGGAGACGCAAGCACCAGAAGGATCAGGGAGCAGATGATATCAATGATACGCTTCACAAAGCGCTGCTCCATGGTCAGGCTGTATTCCCTGGTTAACAGGATCGGTGTATCAAATAAATGCATTTCCTCTGCGCCGAGAATGATCACGTCCGTGATCTTCGGCATCATATATACCCGGATGGAATTTGCATAGCAATATTTCAAAAGCTGGTTTCTTTCTTCTGTTGCAATATCCCAGATTACCACTGCCTGATAATCTCCTGCCTTATATCCTTGCAGGATTTCCTCCCGCAGCTTTTCCTCACCTATAGATATATGGATACATTTTACAATATCATACTTATCTTTTCTGCTGGAAAATTTTCCCAAAATACCGTCAATAGGCCTGTCCCCATGAATCAATAATAGCTTTCTGGGCGGGAAGATCGTCTTATAGATCCAATAAGCTGCAATATTCCAAAGAATTGCTACTGCCAGCTGTAAAATCGTCATCAGGAAAAACATATTGAATACAAAAAGCTGTTTTGCCATAATGGACAGCTCTGCATACATGACAACATTGGTTGCTACCAGTGCAAAAGCCTGCGAAAAGATCACTTCCGCATTCTTTAGGTATCCTATTTTCATACCGCCGTACATATTGGACAAAAAGAACAGGATCACAGCATACATGGCAATCTCTAACAGATCTGCCCTGTAATAGTAGGGTACTCCTGTCAGCTGTGTAATACTCGGGCTGAAATTGGACTGCCAATAATAGTAAAAAATACCTGTTTCCAGCAAAAGGCATACACTGGATAATATCAGTAAAATAAGTCGCTTATAGGTTTCTAGTTTTCGCATGTTTCATTCTCTCCAGACTTTTCTTATCGTATCGCAAATCAAAAAAGCTCTAAACTCTTCTCAGCACGGCTCTGATCGCCCAAAAGCAGAAATTGTAACAGCTGTATGGCACGGACAAGCCTTCTGCCTTTCTGTAAAGATTCCAGATTCTCCTGACCGCCTCTATTTTATTCGAGGACAGGGAAACTGCCGGCCTTCTGTAATATACCAGATTTTCATCCAGTCCGTATGCATCATAACCGCTTCGAAGAAGCTTCCACCACGATGCAGTATCTTCACTTTTTATATTCGGCATTTCCAGCAGGGACTTTTCGATCCGGTCCGTGTCAAACATAACCGTCGTTGTAAAAATCGTAGTATTCTTCAAAGCCTCCTTATAAGTCAGCTTATCCGGCACCCGTACCACCTTTCCGGTACCAACACCTGTATCATCCGCAAATTCATAGCCTGTAAAAACAAAGGCCGCATTCTTTTTCTGCAAAAAATCCAGCTCTCTTTCCAGCTTCTGCGGCTTCCAGAGATCATCTGCATCCAGATAGGCCAGATAACGTCCCGTCATCTCTGACACGCCTCTGTTTCTTGCCATTGCCGCGCCTTTATTCTGCTCCTGAATAAGCAGACGTATCCTTTTTTCCTTTTTCCGGGCAATATACTCTCTGATCACTTCTATAGTAGGATCCTTCGGCCCATCTGCCACCAGGATCATTTCCCAGTCCTTATAGGTCTGTGCCAGAACCGAATCCATTGTCTGGACAATATACTTTTCAGCATGATATACCGGTACTACGATACTGACCGTTGTATTCATCTTTCTTCCTCATTTCTGCATATATTATTCTGCTTCCTTCAGCAAAAATATGGTATATCCCTCTATCAGGAACTTTTCCGTATCCAGATTCTGTCTGTCGGCAGCTTCCTCCACAAGCTCCCCGTAGCATTGTGCCGCCAGCTCAGGCAGGATGATGACATTGGCTCCCTTCGCAGTCACTGCCTGTATCGCAGCCTCTGCCCCTTTATCCAATCTGCCGTCTTTTGAAATGATCTGCAATACCCCCAGAGCATCCTCAAATTCCCGGGCAACCTCCACTTCTGCCAAAATACAGTTTAACCATTCATATGCATCTATTATTTCCTCACTATATACTTCGTAGTCATATGCACCGGCTTTTTCATCCCACATATCCCTTCCATATACAAGTAAGATTTTTCCATCCTTTCGTCGCAGATTCTGCATGATATTTTTCGGAGCCCAGACAACTGCCTTTTCTATGTCCGTCTCCTGCTCCACCCATTGCAGAATACCGGTAGCAAGCTCTTTTCCTGCAATCTCCTCTTTCTCTGCCTTTTGAAACAGTCCCTGATTACCGCACAAAAGCAACAGTCCTGCAAAGCCCAGGCCTGCGATCAGACATTTCTTCTTATCCCCGACCCGTCCAAGCAAAACCGTACCCAGATAGGCGATCACTGCTGTCAGCGGCACCATGCTCCAGGCCCATTCATAATCATAAAAACCTGTCTGATAAACCATGATCATGGCTGCAGTGACCGGGCAAAGCAGTAAAATACTCATGCCGGCTGTATATACCAGCAACCGGTTTCCCTTCCTGTCGGATACGGGCTTTAACAGCCAGGCTGCCAATAACATACCAAACAAAACTGCTGCCAGCTTATTGATCCCAAAATATCTCTCAATGCCCTGCAAAGCATTGGTCAGATAACCCGTTATTCTGCTCATGACATTTCCTCCTGCTTATGAAAGAATTGCATGGCCCTGCACAAACGGGGACATTTTTTCTCAAGTGCCGCAAGAATGGCGATTCCTGCCGTAAGAATCAGGCAGACGCCGAAGCCCCAAAAAGTCCAGACAATACATGCCTCCGCCAATATGCACAGCCCAGTCTTCCACCAGCGTTTCTCCAGTGCTGCACAGAGCACATAAGGAACCAGCACAAGATTGCGGATTGAGGTTCCCAGACTTCCTCCATGGAGCGCACCATAGCCATCCAGACAGACAGCTGAGTCTGTAACCAAAAAGATACCCGCTACGATCAGCAGAAAGGCAATTCTCTTCTTAGGATTTTCTTTGCCGAACAAAGTCTCACCCAGACAATCATAGGCAAAATAGGATGCCCCCAGTACAAGCACCGGAATCAGCCTTGTTACCAGAAGCTCCGGATCCGTTTGAAACAGACTGCAAAGCACCGTATATAATGTAGGCAGGCAAAGGATCTCATAGCGAAGCGGTATTCCCTGTTCATTGGGCATACCGGTCAGAGGCATCACACGATAAATACCATCCTGCGCCAAAAAGCTCTGCACCGTCTCCAAAGTAATATCTCCCGGCACGATCATATTGTCCATGGTAAAAATCAGAACTATCTGTAGCAAAAATACAGCCAAAAATGCCACCGGCAAGATCAGGCTGTTCCGTTTCCATATTGCGAAGCTTACAAGCTTCTTCTTTTCCTTCCTTCTTTGCACAAGCAGGTATACTGACGATACCAAGCCTGCCACCAGCAAAAGTCCTGCATAAATCCTGCTTATGCAGCTTATAGGGATCTTTGCAAGCAGACCGGCTGCATGGATGGGCTCCATCAGGCCGATGCAAAAAATCATTCCCATGGGAAAGGCTTGGGACAGTGTGATCTCACATTTCTTCCGCTTCCCATAGCAAACAGTCAAGATTCCCAGTCCCACTGCCATCGGCAGCAGAAACAACAGAACGCACAATAATATCACCATAAATGCACAATCTCCGCATTTTAAAAAATTCAAAAAAACAAATGCCACCTTCGGTGTCCCTTGGTCACTTTCTTCTTAGCTCGCATGCCCGCGCTTCCGCGCTTTCTGTACTGCTTCGCAGTACGCCTGCTCGCTATCGCGTTGGAAAAACAAATGCCACCTTCGGTGTCGCTTGGTCACTTTCTTCTTAGCTCGCATGCCCGCGCTTCCGCGCTTTCTGTACTGCTTCGCAGTACGCCTGCTCGCTATCGCGTTGGAAAAACAAATGCCACCTTCGGTGTCGCTTGTTTTTCCTTTCGCGTACATTATAGCACAAGTTGGGGATAGAGACAAGGAGAACCATCGGGGCGGGTGGCGCGCAAACAAAAGGAGGAGCCAAAAAGCTCCTCCAAATCATGGTCACGGTATTGAGCGTATTGTCTTCTTTGCCAATTCCCCTTTGGCAGTCACATCGTCCTGATATCTAATCGCATCTTGTCCGCTATCCGGGCAATATACTCGCTGTGGTCGGTCTGTTTTTGCCCTGTTGTATCGAATATCCGAAAAGTTTTTCAAATGTTTCGACATTTCCCCTTGTCCAGGACACCTCAATTGCGTTACGGATCGCCCGTTCCACCTTCTGATCCGTAGTTTTGAAATGCTTTGCAATGGTTGGATACAGAAGCTTTGTCACACTGCTTACCACTTCTATATCCCTGCCCGAGAGTAAAATTGCATCTCTTAAATAATGATACCCCTTCAAATGTGCCGGAACCCCTACATCCAGCATCACATCGGTAATGTATTTTTCTAACTCACAATCCTTTACTGAAGCCATATCCATCATGAAATTCCCCTTTCATATGTCGAGTATTGCTCCTTATCGCGACCATATACATTATCCTACCACATTCATCCTATATTGCAATTTGTTTTCATCGCATACAAATGCAAAATATGTCAAAATAATCTAAATTTCTTCCTTTACCAGATAGATGGGGCGTTTCTTGACTTCCATATAAGTTTTCGCCAGATACTGTCCCAGGATTCCCAGGCAGAACAGCTGCACACCGCTGATCAGGGAAATGATGCAGACCAATGAGGGCCAGCCTGATACCGGGTCTCCGAAAACTGCTTTTCTAAAAATCGTTATAAGGATCAGTGCAAATGCTAACAGGCAGAATATAACCCCCATCAGGGATGCAAACATAAGCGGCACCGTTGAGAATGCAGTAATTCCTTCAATCGAATATAACAGCAACTTCCAAAAGTTCCACTTTGTCTCGCCTTTCATACGCTCTATATTTTCATATTCGATCCACTTTGTACGGAAACCGACCCATCCGTAAATACCCTTTGTAAAGCGATTGTACTCCTGCATCTGCAGGATCGCATCCACCATTTGTCTGGTCATAAGCCTGTAATCTCTGGCTCCATCCATGATCTCCGTCTTTGAGATATGCTTCATCAGCTTATAAAAGCATCTTGCAAAAAACGAGCGTACCGGCGGTTCTCCCTTACGGCCGACTCTTCTGGTTGCCACAGAATCATAGCCCTCTTCCAGATAGGAAAGCATTTCCGGCAGTAAGGCCGGCGGATCCTGCAGATCTACGTCCATGATCACCGCGTAATCTCCCTTTGCCTTTTCCAATCCGGCATACATGGCAGACTCTTTTCCGAAATTCCGGGTAAAGGAGATCAATCTGACACGTTCATCTTTTCCCCTCAGCTTTCTGATATTTTCCACAGTCCGGTCTTTTGACCCATCATCAATATAAAGCACTTCCAAATCCAGATCCTTCGATGCAAAAAAAGCTTCATTTTTCATAAGCTCCGTATAAAAAGCTTCAATATTTTCCTCTTCATTATAGCAGGGAACAATAACACTCAACAGGCTCATTCGACTTATCCTCTCATTTTCGTTGCCTTTCAGCACATCCGGTTGCAGTACCGTCATCTAATCAAAGTATAACCTTACCTTCCTATTTGTGCAAGGCTATTTCCCTTTTTTGGAACCTCTTGTTTTCTCCCGATGCAAAAAATTCTGCTCTCTCAGCTTCTAAATTTGCAAAATATATAGCATTCTTTTTCAAACAGGCGTATACTGTATTCCGATACATCCCTTCACAAAGGAAGCTTATTCCTGTGTCATGCCAAAAAGCCGTATTCCCCAAAGGGCCATGTATCGACATTTTGAAAAGGATATGGTATACAGAATGAATTTTTTTAATGAATTGCTCAACAACTCCATCTTTACAACGGCAGCCTTGGGCTGGCTGATCGCACAGATTTTAAAAACTCTCATCCACCTGTTTGTAACCAGGGAATTTACGCCAGAGCGTCTGGTCGGAAGCGGCGGTATGCCAAGCTCACATTCTTCAACAGTATGTGCTCTGGCCACAGCTGCCTGCTTTGAATATGGTGCCGGAAGCTTTGAGTTTGCAATTTCTGCTTTTTTTGCCATTGTTGTAATGTATGATGCCATGGGTGTCCGCAGAGAAACCGGTATACAGGCCAGATTGTTAAATGATATGATCAAAACCTTCGAGGATATGGGGCGAAAAGAAATATCTGCCCATGACAAGTTAAAGGAATTTGTAGGGCATACGCCTCTTCAGGTTCTGATGGGTGCTATATTGGGTATTGTGATCGCACTTCTCATATACTTATAATCTTCTAAAAAAATTACCCCGGGCGGGAGCCTTGGAATGTCAATATCGCGACATCCCAAGTTCCTGTCCGGGTTCTTATTTTATTTATTTCCCAATCCCAGGCGATTGATCGCTGAGAAGATTGCTCTGACAGATGCTCTGGTAATATTGGAGCTGACACCTACACCATAAGTGACATTGCCGGTATTACCATCCAGCAGATGTATATACGCTGCCGCTTTTGAATTGGAGCCGCTTTGCAATGCATGCTCTTCGTAATCCAGGATCTTAATATTAAGACCAAGCTCTATAGCAATACCTCTCTTTACTGCATCGATCGGACCGTTTCCGATCTCACTGAATACCTTCTCCACGCCATTATCCGTATAGGTAACGGTTACCTTGGTATCAAATGCGCTTTCTGCCGTTCCGCTCAGATCATCCACCTTCATGCTGCGGAAATGAATGGGCTCCTTCTTATCCAGATATTCTGCTCGGAATGCATCCATGATCTCTTCCGGAGATACCTCGCCCTGCTTTTCTGACAGACCCTGGATCACATTGGCAAATTCCTTATGCATAGCCTTCGGAAGCTTGTAGCCAAAGTAGGTATCCATGATAAATGCTACGCCGCCCTTGCCTGACTGGGAATTGATACGAACAATAGGTTCATACTGTCTGCCGATGTCAGAAGGATCGATGGGCAGATAAGGCACCTGCCAGAACTCGTTGTTTCTATCCTTCATGGCCTTTACGCCCTTATTGATAGCATCCTGATGAGATCCGGAGAATGCAGTAAATACCAGTTTTCCTGCATACGGATGTCTGGGATGGATCGGAATCTTGCAGCAGCGCTCATATATCTCAATAATATCATTCACTCTTTCGATATTCAGTTCAGGATTGATTCCCTGTGAGAACATATTGTAAGCAATATTTAAAACATCCACGTTACCAGTACGTTCGCCGTTGCCAAACAGGGTACCTTCCACACGGTCTGCACCTGCCAAC
The DNA here is from genome assembly GCA_964467405.1 of uncultured Acetatifactor sp. GTDB lineage: Bacteria > Bacillota > Clostridia > Lachnospirales > Lachnospiraceae > Acetatifactor. The sequence goes on from CAYXQG010000013.1 coordinate 7,525, forward strand.
AATGCCAGTTCTGCACTTGCAACACCCGTACCTCTGTCATTATGAGGATGGACACTGATGATCAGGCTTTCTCTGTTCTCCAGATGCTTGATCATCCATTCAATCTGATCTGCATACACATTCGGGGTGTTCATTTCCACAGTGGAGGGCAGATTAATGATCATTGGATTCTGAGGAGTTGGCTGCCACTCACGCTGCACAGCATTGCAGATGTCCAGTGCAAAATCAAGCTCCGTACCGGTAAAGCTTTCCGGAGAATATTCCAAAATGATCTTGCCGGGGAACTTCTCTGCTCGTTCCTTTACCATCCGGGTGCCCTTAATGGCAATATCAATAATATGTTCTCTGTCCATATTGAATACAACATCTCTTTGCAGGGTAGATGTTGAATTGTATATATGTACCACTGCCTGCTTGCAACCTTCAATAGCCTCAAAAGTTCTGTCGATGAGTTCCTCACGGCACTGGGTCAGAACCTGTACCACTACATCATCCGGAATCAGTTTTCTGTCTACCAGCTGACGAAGGAAATCAAATTCGATCTGGCTTGCTGCCGGGAAGCCGATTTCAATCTCTTTAAAACCAAGATTGATCAAAAACTGAAACATTTCAATCTTTTCATCCACTACCATGGGATCGATCAACGCCTGATTGCCGTCACGCAAATCCACGCTACACCAGATAGGTGCTTTTTCAATCTCTTTATTGGGCCATTCTCTCTCCGGATAATCCACTACCGGATTTCTGCGATATCTCTTATAATTCAACATGTCCTCTTCCTCCAATGATTTATAAAAATAACACAGTCCACCCCTGGGGATGGACTGTGGTGTTTTGCGTTTATTCACCGAGACCGTTTTCTACAGCTGCAACCAATGCAGCCAGGGCTTCCTTCTCATCTTCTCCCTCACAGCAAAATTCAATCTCATCTCCACACTTTACGCACGCGCCCAACACGCTCAGTACGCTCTTCGCATTTGCCGTATTATCCCTAAACCGAAATGTAATCAATGATTTATAATTCATTGCTTCCTTGCATAGGATACCTGCAGGTCTTAGATGTAGCCCTGTAAGATTCTTTATTACTACCTTCTGGCTTACCATTACAATACCTCCATTCTCTCCACATTCCCCTGATCACGTCAGTATATTCTTTTTCCAAATACCAGTAAACGTTTTTATGATATCATGAATCCATTTGAAGTACAACCCCTTCCCGTCAGGCTTCCTGACCGAAAAGAGCACCTCCTTCTATTGCAGGGCGGATCGTTCACTGCTTCTTGCAGAATGCTGCTCCGGTGTAACAAATTCTATCATAACCGTTACATCCTTTGCCTGTTCCACTTCATCCGGAATTTCAAATGTAACCGGCAGCTCATGGAATCCGGTACTTAAGGTTTCATATTCCTTCTCCTCCATCCATGCTGCCACATCAATGGTTCCGTTCAGCCTGTTCACTGCCATAACATCTTCATTCAATCCCTGAATCACCACTGCAGGATTGTTCAACTCCTCCGGATAGATTGCAACCAGTCCTTCCGGCACATTTATAATGGAAATATCTTCCTTATCAAGCTCTATTGACCTTTCCGCAACTTCCTCAATGTAAACAGTAATCTCTGCCTTTCCATCAAAGCTTCTATCGGCAAAAATAATACCATTCGTCAAATACTTGCGAAGGTTAACAGTAGTGGTATAATTTTCTGTCACATCTGTGATATCAATTTCTTCTGCCGGTACTGCGATACATGCAAAATTATTAACAGCGCCCGGATTTCCTGCAATAACCACAGTCTCGGGAGTGATGTCCACCATGCCGGTTCTCATGTATCCTTCCGCAGGTTCACCGATCACGGCAAATCCTTCCACAAGGTCACCTCCAAGAGAAAATGCCACCGGTACCTCCTTTAAGGTATATATATCCACTGTCGCCCTGATATTGTCCACGCTCTTGCTGACAATATCATAATCCAACACCCTTCCTTCCTTATCTACCAGATATACATCCAGGCTGGTTGTAATATCATTGCTGATACCTTCCACATTCACATCAACATACGCTCTGACAATTTCCTCAATCTTGGACTTAGGTCCTACTACCTCCAAACGGTTCTGATCCAGAATCGTACTGTTGATCATATAACCATCTGCCACCTCACCGATCAGATTGTATTTGATATCAATGGATTTTCTGGCCTTTTCCTCTACATTCAGCTTTACAAAGCTGATATTTCCGGAAATATTGGTAACCTGGCTGCTATACTTGGGGCAGGAAAATCGTATTTCTACTGTATCCGCATTTGTAATATTATCAAAATCCGCCTCTGCAATAAAATCAGACGCTTCGATTTCTTTTCTGATGGAATCCGGTGCTTCAAAGGTGATCGTTCTTACCATATCCGTAGAATCCAGCACTTCAAAGACCTTGTTATTATCTGTCAATACATGGGTATTAACAAAATTTACTTTTATATTATTAAAGGACTTCTCATCCACAGGATCATCAATACTGATGACTACAAACCACAAAACAAAGGCAAGCGTCAGCGATATCAGCTTCAGACCCAGATTATCCATCAGTAAACTCTTCCAGTTTTTCATGCCTTCGTTTTATCCTTTCCCTTCATCAATTTAATTCTTTGCTTCTTTTCTTCTCCTCCGCCCAAATCAATCAATTCGACCAGCTTGTTTCTCAAGTGCTCTCTATCCAGATTTCTTTCAATTTGTCCGTCCACAGCCACGCTGATCGTACCTGTCTGTTCCGAAACAATGACTGTCACGCAATCAACTTTCTCAGAAATACCCACTCCGGCTCTGTGTCTGGTTCCCATCTCCTTGCTCATATTCTCCTGATCGGTCAACGGCAGATAACAGGTCGCTGATGTGATCCTGTTGCCGCGCACAATAACAGCTCCGTCATGGAGAGGGGTATTATGCTCAAAAATATTGATCAGAAGCTGGCTGCTTACAATAGCATCCACCTCAATACCGGTTCTTTCGTAATCCTCCAAAGACTGTGTTCTTTCCATAACGATCAATGCACCCGTCCGCACCTTGCTCATCTCCACGCAGGCACGCACGATCTCATTAATGGTTTTTTCCGCAAAGGCACCTGCATCTCTTTGTTTGGTCTCAAAGGGTAATACGGAAGAAAGCAATCCCTTCTTACCCAATTCTTCCAGTGCTTTTCGAAGCTCCGGCTGCATAACGATCAAAAGTGCCGTCACGGCATATCCCAGGATATTTTTGCCCATCCAAAGGATGGTATGCATACGGAACAATACAGCAATTGCTCCGAAGCCGCCCAATACGATCAGTCCCTTCAGCAAAGTCCACGCTCTTGTCTTCTTGATCCACAATAAAATATGGTATAACAAATAAGCGATGATTATAATCTCAATAATATCGCCTATTTTTATGTCTGACACATATCTTCTTAAACTAAGCAAGAGTTCACTGAATTTATCCATTGTTCCTTATTCCTGTTACATCATATTCTATACATCTAAATCTTCAAAAAAGGAGTCTGTATCCGTGGTATCATCATTTCCCACCGTCACACTTCTACTGTTTATCTTGCGTTCTCCGGTATACTGTCCGCTGCGGGGACTTCCTGTTCTAACAGTCACCACACTTCTTTCATCGCCTGAGGGATGTCTCTGGGTATTGATCTTCTTGACCGTTTTGGAAGGTACTGCCACTGACATCTTAGGAACAGCCTTTACATAATAATAATACTCATCATCTTCAAACTGTACGTTTTCCGTCCTGCTGTAGTCCACACTAAACCGGAAGAATTCCATTACCTTTCCCACTATAAGTGCCAGAACAGAGCCAAAAAAGGCACTGCCTAAGGGCATCTTCGTATCATAGATCAGATCTCCCACAAGCAGGAGCACAAGATTACCGATCACACCCGCTACCATAGCAATCGTCCATGCATAATCAACAGACATTCTTCTGATCATATATACGATCACAACAGTGAAAGCAAAAGCAACGATCACAACCAGCATCTCCTTATTGTCAAGCAGACCGTCGATCACGAGTCTGATCTTGCCGGTTGCCTCATCCGCTCCCATAGCATTAATGGCAGCTGCATTTTCCACAACATTATGCAACATATAATAAGAGATCAGTCCGCATGCAATTGCAAAGACCGATACCGGTGTTGCCAACAGACCTGCTGCAATGGGAATGATATAGGGTATCTTCATCGCAGCCAAAAGGGCTGTCATCAGAATGATCAGGGAATCCTTCGTACCGAACCTGAAAAATACCAGAAACAGGATCAGATAAACGGCAGCACATACGATTGCGATCTCCATGGATAATGCATACAAATGCATCAGGCTGATCAGAACAGCAAATAATATGATAAATCCGGTAGGCAAAAAAGAACACAACAGTGCTGCGATCAGCACAATACCCAGATTATCAATCTGATACATATAACCCATTTTACCACTTATAATACTCAATACCAGAAAGGCCAGCATGAATTTCAGCACAGGTACTACCACAAATTCACTTCTGCTGTACAGCCTCTTTACTTTATCTCTCAATTCCAATAAGCTTCTCATTATACACCTATCCTCTCACTTCGAAGAATTTTCGCCGGGAAATGCGCAGCGGCATTACTCCTCCTGCTGATGATACATGGCATTCAATTTTTTCAGCTTGCCGTAATACCGTTTGATGCTCTTCTTAGCCTTCACAAATCTTGCTGTATATACAGCATAGGTCAAAAGACAGTAGACCAGCATAAAAATCACATAAAAAGTAATCACATTCTGTGCCAGTACCACAAAATCCATCTGATAAAGGTTTTCCATCAGATCTTCAAAATAATATAACAGATATAAGCCTGCTCCCGCCAAAAAAGCAATGGTACCGCTGATAATGGATTTCAATATATTCCAGGTGATATAATCACTTCTGAAAAACTTACCGATGGCCATGCTTTTCTTTCCTTCATGTTTTTCATAGGATGCAAGCTTTGTCATTAAAATAATACGCTCTTCGTTCAGCATTACAAACTCCTACTATTCTATACTGTTTCCCCGATTGCCAATGTCACAAAATATATTTTCCTGTCCCCATCCTCCAAAAGCACCTTTGTGATCTCATCTATCGTGCTTCCGGTGGTATAGACATCATCCACAATTACAATCGTATTTAATTTTACACCATTTTCCGCTAGAATAAAAGCTTTTTTCAAATTATTTAGTCTTTCTTCAGGATTTAACAGTTTCAATGGTTTTGTATTTCTGACTCTTTCCACCAAATGATCATATACCGGGATTCCCATATTCCGTCCCAGGGCATGCGCCAGAAGGGCCGCCTGATTGTAGCCTCTTCTTCTTTCCTTGCTCCTGTACATGGGTACCGGGATCAATGCATCCGGATTGATCTTTCTCAAAAAATCTCCCAGATAATATGCCATTTCCTCTCCGAAGACCTCTGCATACTCCTGTCTGCCGTTATATTTAAAACGGTATATGGACGGTGCGATCATCTGATAATCATATAATGCCCTGCCTGCAAGATAATAATGTGACCTGCTGCTGCAGTCCGTACAATATTCCTCTTCGCCGTCCTCCAGATGCTTACCGCACTTAAAGCACCTGGGATTTTCCGCATATTTCAGCTTCGGCAGGCAGTTTATGCAAATTCCGCCCTGTCCCAAGGGCCTTGGTTCATCACAGACAGGACATCTGGGCGGGAATAATAATTTCCCCGCAAAATCCAAAATCTTTATCAAGCCAATCTCCTTCCGCAAGCCTTCTCCGACCGGAAGTTATCCGCCTATTCCCCATTAAGCTCTGTAATACGAAGATCCAGGGAGGTATATCTTTTGTTCTCACTTTCATTTTCGATCATGCTGCGGACCGTTTCACTGCTTCCCAATATGGTAACACAGTTTTTGGCACGGGTCACACCTGTATACAAAAGATTTCTGTTAAATAGCATTCTCGGTCCCCCCAGCAAGGGCATCACCACTGCCGGATATTCACTTCCCTGGGATTTGTGAATCGTGATGGCATAGGACAGTTCAAGCTCCTCTAACAAGGAAAAAGGATAGGTAACCCTTCTGCCTTCGTCATACTCCACAACCAGCTCGGAAGCGCTCTCCCTAATCTCCAGAATACGTCCCATATCTCCGTTAAATACACCCATTCCCTTATCTACCGGAATACCGTATCTGCTGACCACTTCCCATTCCAGCTGATAATTATTTTTGATCTGCATGACCTTATCGCCTTCCCGGTAAACCGTTGTACCGCTTACATACTCCTTCTTATCGGGCTGGGGCGGATTCAGATACTGCTGCAGGATGCCGTTTAAAACCTCAATGCCCAGGCTTCCCTTTCTCATAGGTGTCAGTACCTGAATATCGTAGGATGTGGCATTTACATACTTCGGCAGCTTATCCCGTATGAGCTGCACCATATGCTTATATATGACATTCACGTCACTTCTTTCCAGTAAAAAGAAATCCCTGCTTTTATTGTCCAGTGCTATCTGCTCTCCCCTGTTAATATGGTGTGCATTTACCACAATATCACTTTCTCCCGCCTGTCGGAAGATCTTTTGCAATACTACCATGGGAAATGCTTCTGCACGCATAATATCCCTTAACACCTGTCCGGGTCCTACACTGGGTAGCTGATCCACATCTCCCACCAGGATCAGCCTGGTACCCGGTACAATGGCACGAAGCAGTGCCTGAAACAGCTGCAGATCCACCATGGACATTTCATCAATGATCACCACATCTGCATCCAGGGGATTTTCCGCATTCCGTTCAAACCGGGCACCCTTTTTATTTTCCTCCGAAAGCGCACCGTTCAATTCCAGCATACGATGTATGGTTTTGGCCTCAAAGCCCGTGGCCTCGGTCATCCTCTTGGCTGCACGTCCAGTAGGCGCCGCCAGATAAATATCATATCCTTCTCTTTCAAAGTACCGGATAATGGTATTGATGGTCGTTGTCTTGCCCGTTCCCGGACCGCCGGACAAAATAAAAAGCCCGTTCTGAATTGCTTCCGTCACTGCCTTTAACTGCAACTCATCCAATTCTATTTCAATTTCCTTTGTGATCCGTCCGATAGCTTCCGTTATATGCCGGTCAGACTCTCTCATGGGCATATTCAGATCATGCAGCATACGCGCACAATTTAACTCTGCATAATAATAGGCGGAAGCATATACACTGTCCCTCTTGATCACAAGCTTCTTATCCATCATCAGATTGTCCACCTGAGGACGAATACTTTCCTCCGGTACCTGCAGCAGATACCCGGCCCTGTCCAGCACAAGCTGCATGGGAAGATAGCAATGTCCTTCTCCTACTGCCTGCAGGAGCGTATACAGAATACCGCTGCGGATCCGATAATCCGAGTCCGTGCGGATGCCGATTTGGGCCGCGATCTCATCTGCGATCTTAAAACCGATTCCGTCAACATCCTCTGCCAGCTTATAAGGATTCTCCTTCAAAATACCGTATAAATTCATACCGTAGGTATCATAGATGCGGATAGCCAAAGTATTGGAGATGCCGAACTGCTGTAAATAGACCAATGCCTCCCGCAGATCCTTACGTTCCTCCATCTGCACTGCAATTTCTCTGGCCTTACGCTCGCTGATTCCCTTGATCTCTGCCAGTCTTTCCGGCTCTTCCTCGATAATACGGAAAGTATCCTCTTTAAACTGCTTCACAATACGCTTTGCCAGTGCCGGTCCCACACCCTTCACTGCGCCGGAACCCAGATAACGTTCCATGCTGATGCAGTCCTTTGGGGTCACCACCTTATATGCTGTTACCTTAAATTGCATCCCATACATGGGATGCTCTGTATATTCCCCGGAGGCTTCAATATTCTCACCTTCCGTCATTCCCCTGCAGGATCCCACACAGGTGATCTCTTCCTCATCGCTTACCAAAACGAATACCGTATATCCGTTTTCTGTATTTTGAAAGATGATATGCTCCACATAACCGGTAATCGTTTCCATCTTCTTCTCCCATAAACAAGCAACGGGAGACAGCTCCTTTACGAAATGTCTCCCGTCAAAATCTCAGTATCTGATTAATCCTCACGGTATCCGGCCAGGAATTCCACATACTTTCCCGTACCGATTGCTACAGCTGTCATAGGATCCTCTGCTGTCATGGTATTAATACCTGTTTTGGATGCAACTAATTCTTCCAGACCTCGCAGCAAGCTGCCGCCTCCTGTCAGAACGATTCCTCTGTCTGCAATATCTGCGGCCAATTCAGGCGGAGTCTTCTCCAATACACTGTGAATGGTATCAACGATCTGTGCCGTCGTCTCCTTCAGCGCTTCTTCCGTCTCCTCAGAAGACACTCTCACCGTCTTAGGCAGACCTGTCACCAGGTTACGTCCGCGAACATCCATATAATCCGCTTCTGCTCTCGGATAGCAGGAACCGATCTTGATCTTCATATCCTCTGCAGTTCTTTCACCGATCAAAAGATTGTGCTTCTTACGCATATAACGAACGATTGCTTCATCAAAATCATCACCGGCAACCTTAATAGAGGCACTGACTACAGTAC
>CAYXQG010000014.1:0-15824 GCA_964467405.1 uncultured Acetatifactor sp.
AAAGGGACTGAGCTTTTTGGAATTCAATTATATGATCATGCAGAGTTATGATTTCTTTAAATTGTTCCAGGATTACGGTTGTAATATGCAGTTTGGCGGTGATGACCAGTGGTCAAATATGTTAGGTGGTACAGAACTGATCCGTCGTAAGCTGGGCAAGGATGCATATGCAATGACCATTACACTGCTTTTGAATTCAGAAGGCAAGAAGATGGGTAAGACCCAGAAGGGTGCAGTATGGCTTGATCCGAATAAGACTTCCCCTTTTGAATTTTACCAGTACTGGAGAAATGTGGCAGATGCAGATGTGTTGAAGTGTCTGCGTATGTTGACATTCCTTCCGTTAGAGCAGATCGATGAAATGGATAAATGGGAAGGCAGCCAGTTAAATCAGGCAAAGGAAATACTAGCTTACGAATTGACCAAGCTGGTTCATGGGGAAGAAGAAGCTGCAAAGGCGCAGGAAAGCTCTAAAGCATTATTCAGTGCAGGAAATGCAGAAAATATGCCTACTTATGAATTAAAGGATGAGGATTTTAAAGACGGTACCATTGATATCATCGGTGTAGTTGCTGCAGCAGGCTTATGTGCTTCCCGTTCAGAGGCAAGACGTGCTGTAGAACAGGGCGGTGTGACCGTGGACGGTGAAAAGGTAACCGATATCAAAACAATTTATACAAAGGATGATTTTGCCGGCGAAGGCAAGGTGATTAAGCGTGGTAAAAAGAGCTTCAAGAAAGTAATATCTGCTTCTTAAGCATGAAGAAAGAACCTCCTGCATATACTGATAACAGTAAAGCAGGAGGTCTTTTTATGGAAAGCAATCATGAGAACACATATGATCTCTATCATGATATACAGGAAAGATGCAAAGGAGAGATCTATATTGGTGTCCTGGGGCCTGTAAGAACAGGAAAATCCACCTTTATCAAACGATTTATGGATGTATGCGTTCTCCCATATATGGAGGATGAGCATGCAAAGAGAAGAGCTATGGATGAGCTTCCCCAGAGCGCGGGAGGTAAGACGATCACTACAACAGAGCCTAAGTTTATTCCAAAGGAGGCTGCAGAACTTAAATTGGGAGATGGTATTGAGGCCAAAGTACGTCTGATTGATTGTGTAGGATATATGGTGGAAGGAGCAGCCGGCCATATGGAAGAAAATGCGGAACGTATGGTAAAAACACCATGGTTTGAGGAAGAGATACCTTTTACGCAGGCTGCACAGATCGGTACAGATAAGGTCATGAATGACCATTCCACTATCGGACTGGTTATTTTGACGGACGGAAGCTTTGGCGAAATCCCAAGAAACAATTATGTACCTGCAGAGGAGAAAACCATTCAGGCACTGAAAAAGATACATAAACCATTTCTGGTACTTTTAAACAGTCAAAAACCTTATTCCGAGGAAACCATTGAGCTTGCAAAACAGCTGGAGCAAAAATATGAGACAAAGGTAATGCCGGTTAACTGTGCACAGTTAAAGAAGGAAGATATTTATAAGATACTGGAAAATATTTTGTATGAATTTCCTATTTCTGTTATGGAATTTTATATGCCCAAATGGATCGAAATGCTTCCGGACAGCAACGTTATAAAGCAGGAGCTGGTGGAAAAGCTGAAAACGCTCATTGATACCTATGATACGCTTCGGGATGTTAAGGAGAGACCATCTGTCCTGGAAAGCAGTTATATAGAGTCCGTCAAGGCAGAGGAAATAAATCTTTCCAACGGAATGATTCGTATAGAGCTGAAAATGGATGATCAATACTATTATGAGATGCTTTCGGATATGCTGGAGGAAGAGGTGCAGGATGAGTATCAGCTGCTTGACTGCCTGAAGGAATATGCAGCAATGAAAAAAGAGTATACCAAGGTACTGAATGCTATGCAGGATGTCAGAAACAGAGGTTATGGCGTGGTAAAGCCCTCTAAGGAGGAAATCAGCCTTGATCAGCCGGAGGTCATAAGGCACGGTAACAAATATGGCGTCAAGATCAAAGCTGTCAGTCCTTCCGTACATATGATCAAGGCAAATATTGAGACAGAGATTGCACCCATAGTAGGTACGCAACAGCAGGCAGAGGATCTGATCAAATACATTGGTGAAAATGAACAGTCAGATGCAGGTATTTGGGAGACTAATATTTTCGGAAAGACAGTGGAGCAGCTGGTAAATGACGGTATTGCTGCCAAAACTGCAGCAATCGGGGAGGAGTGCCAGGTAAAGCTTCAGGATACCATGCAGAAGGTGGTAAATGACAGTAACGGAGGTCTGGTCTGCATCATAATCTGATAGAAGTGTTTTGAAGTCTGTACAAGTAAACTTGTACGGACTTCTTTGATGTGGTATACTAAGTAAAACTGTGTCACGGATGTAGTATTTTTATAATAAAACAGAGAGGAAAGAGCTATGAATGCAGTATATGAGAAGCTGATAAATTGTTACAAAGGTGTAAGAGAAAAAACTGATTTTGTACCCAAAGCAGCAATTGTACTGGGTTCAGGACTTGGAGATTATGCAAAACAGATACAGGTGGTTGACAGGATTCCTTATAAAGAAATAGAGGGCTTTCCCGTATCCACTGTTGCAGGACATGCTGGTGAGCTTATTTTTGGGTATATTGATATGGTTCCTGTAGTATGTATGAAGGGCAGAGTGCATTATTATGAAGGTTATCCTATTACGGATGTAGTTTTGCCGGTGCGCCTTATGAGGCTTTTAGGTGCAGAAATCTTGTTTTTAACTAATGCTGCAGGCGGTGTTAATACAAGCTTTCAGGCAGGGGATCTGATGTTGATCACGGATCATATATCCTGTTTTGCACCCAATCCGCTGATCGGTCCCAATATAGATGAGTTAGGAATACGTTTCCCGGATATGAGCAGCATTTATGATTCGGATCTGCAGACGGTGATCAAAAATACGGCAAGGGAGAATCATATTGGTCTGAAGGAAGGTGTGTATGCTTATTTAACCGGCCCTTCGTTTGAATCGCCTGCTGAGATACGCATGATGCGTACCTTAGGAGCAGATGCAGTAGGCATGAGTACTGTCTGTGAGGCGATTGCTGCAAATCATATGGGAATGAAGATTTGCGGAATTTCCTGTATATCCAATCTGGCGGCAGGTATGACGAATAAGCCGTTAACACATGAGGAGGTACAGGAAACTGCTGACAGGAGCGCTGTTTTATTCAGTACACTGGTAACGGAGAGCATCAGGCACTTTGTATAAAAGGTATTTAGAAACAATAATATCAAAGAATAGAAGGACTTCAGGATGAACCTTAGATTGTATAATGCCAGGATTCTTACCATGGAAAAGGACAGGGAAATCTTTCGTGGAGAAATCTGGATCAAAAATGACAAAATCGTTTATGTAGTTGATGAGGAAGAGCTGCAGCGTGAATGGCGGGGAGAAAATATACCGCGTTTTTCCTGGGACAGGCAGATTGATTGTGAAGAAAATTTACTGATGCCCGGTTTTAAGAATGCACATACCCATTCCGCGATGACCTTAATGCGTTCCCTGGCAGACGATATGCCCCTTGACAGGTGGCTTAAGGAAAAAGTCTTTCCTCTGGAAGCGAAGCTTAAGGGGGAAGATATCTACCATTTGACTAAGCTTGCCATTTTGGAATATCTTACCTGCGGCATTACGGCAATTTTTGATATGTATTTAAGTCCTGATGATACAGCTGCGGCCTGCCTGGATATGGGAATGCGCTGCGTATTGGTAAGTGGATTAAATGATTTTACATCCTCTATAGAACAGACAGAGGCAGAATATGTCAGATGGAACCGTAAGAATCCATTGATCACATATCAGCTGGGTTGTCATGCTGAATATACCTGCAGCAAAGAACTGCTTAGAAGACTTTCGACTCTGGCTCATAAATATCATGCACCGGTGTTTCTGCATATGGCAGAAACAGAAAAGGAAGTAAAGGACTGTGTGGCAAGATATGGTCTGACACCCGCAGTTTATTTGGATTCGCTTGGTCTGTTTGATTATGGCGGAGGCGGATACCACTGCATTCATATGACTAAGGAGGATATGGACGTATTCCGTAAGCGCAGATTGTCAGTTATTACCAATCCTGCCTCCAATGCGAAGCTTGCCAGCGGTATTGCACCCATCAGGGACTATGTGGATAAGATGATACCGGTTGCCATCGGTACGGACGGAGCAGCCAGCAATAATTGCCTGGATATGTTTCGGGAAATATTTCTGGTGGCAGGATTGAGCAATTTAAGATGTCAGGATGCGGCAAGTCTGGACGCTTTGGATATTCTTAGAATGGCTACGGTAAACGGCTCAAAAGTCATGCGGTTAAATAAGGCGGATGTGCTGGCAAAGGGAAAGCTGGCCGATTTGATCATGATCGATCTACATCAGCCCAATATGCAGCCCATACACAATATTGCAAAGAATATTGTGTACAGCGGCAGTAAAGCGAATGTGTTAATGACAATGATAAACGGAAAGATCCTGTATGAAAACGGTAAATTTAATATAGGAGAAAAGCCGGAGGATATTTACAAAAAGTGTGAAGAGATCGTAAAAAGAATAGGCTTGTAGAAAGGGGAACGATCAGATGGAATATTATGTTTTTGCAGCAGTAGCAGTTGTTTTTGTACTGTTTGTATTTCTGCAGGGATATATGAATGAGAGAAGTAACATTACTTTTTTTAAAAATAAATTGCAGAACAATGTGGGTAAGGCCCCGGATAAAGAATATAAGATTGAAAGATTTATCCGGATTCCGGGATATTATGAGAAACATCAACAAGAAGGACAGATTGATGATATTACATGGAATGATCTGGATATGGACGAGGTCTTTCAGAGGATGAACTACAGTATTTCCTCAACCGGTGAAGAGTATTTATATTATATGCTTCGTACACCTAAATTTAATGAGGAAGAACTGAAGCATTTTGATGAGATCGTGGAATTCTTCGCGGGACATCCACAGGCAAGACTGAATTATCAGCTTTCCATGAGGAAGCTTGGCAATACCGGTAAATATTCCCTGTATGACTACATCGGATTCCTGACACAGTTAGGAATGCGTTCGAATAAAAAGGATTTAATAAGTCTGGGCTTATTTGCGGCTTTTCTGGTGATTTTATGCTTTCATTTAACAATTGGCGTCCTGGCGATCGTAATCTGGATGATTTATCAGATATTGACTTATTTTCAAACCAAAAGAGAAATAGAGGCATATACCACAAGTCTGGCATATATTATGAGGCTGATTTCCGTAGCGGAAAAGGTTCAGGACATGCTGCCGGTGGTATGTTATGATGAAAAAATGACTATTGTGGGTGCAAGAAAGGGGTTGAAAAAGTCAAAGCAGGGTGCTTTCTGGATTTTTAACAGCGGTAACAGCCGTACCTCAGGAAGCCCTTTTGATGCCATACTGGATTATGTCAGAATGGTTACACATATTGATCTGATCTATTTTAACAGAATGCTGGGAGAATTGATCAATCATTTAGGGGATATTGATACCCTGGTCACAACTCTTGGATATCTGGAGAGTGCAATTTCCGTATGTTTATACCGTGCTTCCTTAAGCAATGGATATTGTAAGCCCTCCTTTACAGGAGAGGGAATGAATCTTAAGAACGGATACCATCCTTTGATCACGGAACCTGTGAAAAACAGTATTACAGCAAAGAAAGGTGTTTTGCTTACAGGCTCCAATGCATCCGGTAAATCTACATTTTTGAAAATGCTTGCATTAAATACCCTTACGGCGCAGACAATATATACAGCATCGGCAGATGTGTACGAAGCACCCTTCTACCATCTGTTCTCATCCATGTCTTTGCGGGATAGTCTGGAAAGCGGCGAAAGCTATTATATCGTAGAAATCAAGGCAATCAAACGTATCCTGGACAGTCATAAAAAGAAAAAGGAAAAGGTGCTTTGCTTTGTAGATGAGGTATTAAGAGGAACCAATACGGTTGAGAGGATTGCTGCATCTACACAGATATTGCTCAGCATGAAAGGAGAGGGAATCCAGTGCTTTGCAGCAACCCATGATATCGAACTGACGCATTTACTGATGGATACCTATGATAATTACCATTTTGAAGAAGAGATTCTGGAAGGGGATGTAGTATTTAATTACCGGCTGAAAAGCGGCAGGGCTACTACCAGGAATGCCATCAACCTGTTGGAGGTAATGGGATATGAGGAAGAGATCATACAAAGTGCCAGAAAACAGGCAGATGTGTTTATGCAGGAAGGAATCTGGAAACTTCCTTGACGAAGGCTGACATAGGTTTTATAATATTTTTTGTGATTTAGTGAAGGAAAGGGATCGGGACATGACAGCATTTATTAACCAGCTTTTATCATATTTGCTCTTAATGGTATGCTTTTTAACAGTGAGCGGTTTGGGAATGTGTCTTGGTCACTTATTCAGAATAAAAAGGATGCAAAGAAATACAGAGAATGCCGATCATGTGTAGGAATATGGCTGTTGTATGATAAATACAGCAGCCTTCTTTGCATACAGGCAGGACTGATAAGAGGTACGGAGGAATGCATGGAGAATACGATCACAACAATTCTTTGGGATATAGATAATACTTTGCTGGATTTTGATTATTCTATGAGAAATGCAATGAAGCAGTGCTTTGAGACGGTGGGAAAAAGCGTAACGGATGAAATGATCGATTGTTATGCACGGATCAATGATGCTTACTGGAAACGGCTTGAACAGGGAGAGGTAAGTAAGAAACAGCTGTTAACCGGCAGGTTCGCGGATTTCTTTGCAGAATACGGACTTTTTGATATTGATGTGGAGAAGTTCAGAATGGAGTTTCAGTTCAGACTTGGAACTGTTTTTGCATTTCGGGATGATTCTTATCAGGTATGCAGATCCCTGCATAAAAAGGTAAGCCAATATGTGGTGACAAATGGTGTGGCTGATACGCAAAGGAACAAATTGGAGCTTTCAGGACTTTCCATGGTGATGGATGGTATTTTTATTTCGGAAGAAGTTGGCAGTCATAAGCCTGATAGAGCTTTTTTTGAATATTGCCTGAAACAGATACCGGAAAAGGACAGAAGCAGGATATTGATCGTCGGAGATTCCCTGACAAGTGATATAAAGGGAGGTAATGCGGCAGATATCAGAACCTGTTGGTACAATCCGGATAGGAAAAAAATAAGAGAAGGATTTCATATTGATTATGAGATTTCAGATATTCGTCAGATTTTTGATGTAATAGGATTAAACAAATAGGAGGCATCTTCATGGCAAAGAATTCCGGACAGAAGCTGAAATTGCTTTACATAGTAAAAATTTTAAGTGAGGAAACGGATGAGGATCATGCGATCAGCACACAGAATCTGATCAGCAGATTAGAGGCTTACGATGTTTCGGCTGAGAGGAAAAGTATTTATGATGATATTGCTAGACTACAGGATTTTGGATATGATATTATCAAGCGGGACAGCCGTACGGGAGGCGGTTACTATTTAGCCTCCAGGGAATTTGAATTGGCAGAGTTAAAGCTTTTGGTGGATGCGGTCCAGTCAAGCCGGTTTATCACACAGAAAAAATCCAATGATCTGATCCGTAAGCTGGAACGTCTTGCAGGTAAGCATGATGCCAGACATTTACAGCGTCAGGTTTATGTGGCGGGAAGAGTGAAGACCGAAAATGAGAGCATTTATTATTATATTGATGCCCTACATAAGGCAATACAGGATAATAAACAGATCACCTTTTCCTATATGGAATGGGATGCGAAGAAGCAGCTTGTACCCAGAAAAGGCGGGAAACGCTATCAGGTAAGTCCCTGGATCCTTTTGTGGAAGGATGAAAATTATTATCTGGCAGCATATGATGAGAAGGCTGATAAGATAAAGCATTATCGTGTGGACAAGATTGCGGATGTGCAGGTGACTGATATTTCCCGGGTAGGACAGGAACAGTATGAAAAATTAAATCTTGCAGAGTATATGAACAGGACTTTTGGAATGTACGGAGGAGAGACAGAGGATGTGATCCTTACATATCCGGAACGTTTGATAGGAGTGGTCATTGACCGGTTTGGTAAAGATGTCAATATCCGGCCGATGGGGAATGTCCTGCGGTCCAGGGTAAAGGTGGTTGTCAGTCCCCAGTTTTTTGGTTGGATATCTGCAGTGGGTAAGGATATCAAAATAGCAGCACCGGAGTCTGTCCGTACACAGTATGTGGAATGGATGCAGAACTTATTGAAGGAATACGAAGATAATTTATAATACAGAAAGAAGGAAAAAAACGTGAATATCATACCGGCAAAAAGAATGGAGCAATTTGAGGAAGGTATTTTTCAGGTATTAAATGAAAAAAAGAAGGAAGTAGAGGCATCCGGGAAAAAAGTATACAATTTCAGTGTTGGTACACCGGATTTTCCGCCTGCAAAGCATATTATAGAGGCTGTTGCAAAAGCCTGTGAGGATCCGGAAAATTATAAATATGCATTGTCTGATCTGCCCCAACTGACACAGGCAGTTATTGATAAATATGAAACTAGATATCATGTAAAAGGTCTTACTCGTGAAGAAATCATGTGTGTATATGGTTCTCAGGAAGGTATCGCACATATTGGTCTTTCACTGATTGATGAAGGGGATGTAGTTCTGATCCCGGATCCGGGATATCCTATTTTTGATGTAGGACCGGCACTTGCAGGTGCAAGGCTTGTCTCTTATGAGCTGACGGAAGAAAATAATTATCTGCCTGATCTTGAAAAAATTGAGAAGGAATATGGTAATGAAGCAAAGCTTATGATTGTTTCCTATCCCTTAAATCCTGTATGTAAGATTGCACCGGCAAGCTTTTATGAGAAGCTGATTTGCTGGGCTAAGAAAAATAATATCATTATTATCCATGATAATGCATATTCCGATATTATATATGACGGAGAGGAAGGCCGTTCCATTCTTTCTTTTCCGGGTGCAAAGGATGTGGCTGTGGAGTTCTATTCCCTGTCCAAATCCTATAATTATACCGGAGCCAGAGTCAGCTTTGTGGTAGGCAACCGTAAGATCGTAGAAAATTTCAAAAAGCTTCGTTCTCAGATTGATTATGGTACCTTTCTGCCCGTACAATATGGGGCAGTGGCGGCACTTACCGGTTCTGATGACTGTGTGAAGGAACAGTGTAAGGAGTATGAGAGACGTCGTAATGCACTTTGTGACGGGCTGACTGCAATCGGCTGGAAGGTGGAAAGAAGCCAGGGTACCATGTTTGCATGGGCTAAAATACCGGCTAAATATGAGGATGATGTGGCTTTTGTTATGACACTTTTAGAACAGACAGGTGTACTTTGTACACCTGGAAGCAGCTTTGGCAGGTTGGGAAGAGGATATGTACGTTTTGCACTTGTTCTGCCGGTGGAGGTAATTGAGGAAGCAATAGAGAAGATTGTTGAAAGTGATATATTAAAATAGACTTAAGAAACTTAAGAGGTAAAGAAAATGAATATTAAGTTGTATGGTAAGGAGTACCTGAAAGAGGTATGGAAGCATAAGTTCAGACTTTTGTTTGGAGGAATCATTACGATTCTTCTGCTTGTTGTGACCTGTATACAATTGTACGGCGGTTCATTCAGTAAGCAGTTTCTGATCGGTCTTTGCCTGTGCGTGGTCACCGGAGGCTTCATCATATTTCCAATGCCGTTTCCTAAATACATCAGTATTCCTGTCAGCCTGCTGTATCTGCTTATGATACCCGGCAAAATGTTTGTCAGGATCGAATTTCCGGTGCATGACATGAGCCGTATTCTGGAGGGTGCAGAGCTTGCAAATCTGTTTATTATCTTTCTGCTTTTTGCAATATTGCTTCTTCTTTTGCAGCGTGTGCATTTGGCATTGGGAATAGGCAGTATTGTGATCGGAGTGGTTTCCGTCATCAATTTTTATGTATATTACTTTCGGGGAAGCAGTGTAAGCTTTAATGATCTGCTGGCAACAGGTACTGCCTTGTCAGTTATGAATAACTACAGGCTGTTTATGACAGCTGAGCTGTGGTACAGCATTTTGTATTTTTGTGCATTTGCGGCACTTGGCTTTTGGTGTAAGGTCCCCTATAAGGGAATCAGATATCACATTCCGGTATCAGTCATAGCAATCGGATATATGATCTTCTTTAGTTTCTTCTGGGAGGATCAGGCATATTTTGAGAAATATGATCTGCAAGGATATTACTGGAATATGGCCGAGAATCAGCAGCTGAACGGCTTCCTTTTAAGCTTTGGAATCGGTGTGAAGGAGGGCAGCATGGATAAGCCTTCTGATTATTCTGACAGGAAGTTTGCAGAGATTGAACAAAGCGTTACATCTGCAGAGGAAGAAACGAAAAAGCCCAATATTATCTTTATAATGAATGAGGCGTGGTCTGATCTTCGGGTACTTGGCAATATTGAAACCTCAATACCTTTTATGCCTTTTGTGGACAGTCTGTCAGAGAATACAACAAAGGGATATGTACATGTGGGTATTTTGGGCGGTCTGACAGCAAATTCTGAATTTGAAGCATTAACAGGGGACAGTCTGTCCCTGCTTCATCCCACAGCCATTCCTTATCAGCTGCAGGTGAATCATTCCATGCCTTCTCTTGCTACAGTTTTGAAGGAGCAGGGATATCAGACTATGGCTATGCATCCGAGTATTGCACATGCATGGAACAGAGATGATGTGTATGCATATATGGGGTTTGATTCCTTTGTTGATGTGAATAAATTTGAAACAGAATATCTTTATCAGCGTACCTTCCTTTCTGATGAATGTAATTTTAATGAGATCATCTATCAATATGAGCACAAGCAAGAGGATAAACCTTTGTTTTTGTTTGACGTGACCATACAGAATCATGCGGATTATTACGGCGGAATTGATCTGCCTGTGGAGGTTTTGAAGGTAGGAGATGTTTCTGTGGAGGACATGGGTAACTTCTATGATCTGCAAACCTATCTGAATCTGATCAGACTGAGTGATCAGGCATTTGAAAAGCTGGTTACTTATTTTGAACAGGTAGAGGAAGAGACGATTATTTGCATGTTTGGTGATCATCAGCCCAATCTTGGAGCAGATTTCTACAGAGCAATCTTTGGAAAAGAAGAATTGGATGATACTGAGATTATGATGAAATATATGACACCATATGTAGTCTGGGCAAATTTTGATACGGAATTTGAGGATTACGGCAATATGAGTGCAAATTATCTGAGTGCGGTTTTGGCAGATTGTGCAAAGGTTGAGAAATCTGTCTTTTATGAGTACCTTTTGGATTTACACGAAAAATATCCTGTTATATCTCGTATAGGATGTCTGGATGCAGACGGAAACAGGTACCGTATTGATGAACTGCTTAAGCAGGAGGAAGTAGAGAATTATCATATACTGCAATACAATCAGCTGATGGACCGGGATTGGAAGCCAGCTATTTTTTCCGTCAGTCAATAGCAGGAAAAGTGAGTCGGACAAGAAGGAATAGTAGTTATTGGATATGATGAATCGGAAAGGAAACGTAAGATGAAAAGGATTGCACAGTTTAGCAAGGTGAGTCAGGAAAACTTTATACAGACTTTTAAGGAGGAATTTCCTGAATATACAAGAGAAGATATTATTGATATTTATGAGTCTTTAAAGCTGCCTAAGAGAGCAACTAAGGGAAGTGCAGGATATGATTTCTATGCCCCCTTTGCTTTTTCCCTGCCGCCCGGAAGTACGATCAAGATACCTACGGGCATCAGAGTAAAAATGGACGAGGACTGGGTGTTAAAGCTTTATCCCAGAAGCGGTCTGGGCTTTAAGTACCGTTTACAGTTAAATAACACGGTAGGCATCATTGACAGCGATTATTATGATTCTGATAATGAAGGTCATATTATGGCAAAGATAACCAACGATTCCAATGAAGGAAAAACAGTTGAGATTTCTGCCGGTATGGGTTTTATGCAGGGTATATTTCTGGAATATGGCATTACGGTGGATGATGATGTCTGTGAAAAACGAAACGGCGGTTTTGGAAGTACGACAAGGTAAGAAAGATGACATATTTTGGGATGTGCAGTATGAAAATATTCATATTTTTTAAGAAAGATTAAGAAAAAGGATGAATTTTTCAATAAATATGTTATAATGAACAGGTAATGTATTTATTTTCTAAATTACATACATGAGGAGGAAAAACTATGCTAGAAAAATTGTTCAAACTCAAAGAGAACAAAACAACTGTTAAAACCGAAGTCATAGCCGGTTTAACAACCTTCATGACAATGGCTTACATCATTGCCCTGAATCCTAATTTGCTTACCGGATTCGGAGCAAATGGTACACCTGCACTTTGGAACGGTATTTTTATGGCTACCTGTATAGCATCAGCAGTAGGTATGTTTGCTATGGCATTTTTGGCAAACAAACCATTTGCAATGGCTCCCGGTATGGGCTTAAACAGCTTCTTTGCTGTTGTAGTTACAAACATTGTAAGTATCACCGGTTTAAGCTATCTGGAATCCTTCCAGGCAGGACTTTGCATTATCCTGATTGAAGGTATTGTATTTATCGTTCTTTCTATTATTAATGTCCGTGAAAAGATCGTGGATGCGATTCCTTTGGGTGTTCGTCTTGGTATTGCTCCTGCAATCGGTCTGATGCTGATGAACATTGGTATCGGTTCTAATGCAGGTGTTTATTCTGAAACAGGCGGTCCCTTCTATGCAATGAGAGATTTCTTTGGTGCATTGACACCAAGTCTTGCTCAGACAAGTATGGGATCCGGTTATTCAACAATGGTTCTTACAGTAGTAACCATGTTTGTCGGATTATTTGTGATCGTTGTTTTGGCACAGAAGGGTGTTAAGGCAGCTGTTATCTTAGGTATGCTGGTAGCAAGTGTGATCTATTGGGCAGGAGAGGCAATCTTCTTAGGTGTGAATCCTTTTGCATCCTTACAGGGCGCATCCTTCATTCCGCCTGTTGCTGATATGGTGGAGACCACATTTATTAAGTTTAATTTTGCAGGATTTATTCAGATTGGCTGGTTTACTGCAATTACTCTGATCGTAACCTTCTGTATCATTGATATGTTCGATACCATCGGTACTTTGGTTGGTACAGCAAGCCGTGCAGGTATGCTGGATGAGAAAGGCAACATGCCTAACATGAAGGAAGCTCTTTTATCAGATGCAATCGGTACCGTAGTAGGTGCAGGTACAGGTACCTCTACCGTTACTACATTTGTTGAATCAGCATCCGGTGTAGAGGCCGGAGGACGTACCGGTTTAACAGCACTTACCACCGGTATTGCATTCTTAGCTTGTACATTCCTTGCACCTATTGCAGCGATCATTCCTGCAGCAGCAACCTCTGCAGCATTGATTTATGTAGGTGTATTGATGGTAGCAGGATTAAAGAATATTGACTTTGATGATATTACACAGGCTGTTCCTGTAGCATTGATGATGATCGCAATGCCTGTTTCAGGTTCTATCGGACATGCAATCGGTATTGGTTTGATCGCTTATACAGTAATTAAACTGTTTACAGGTAAGGCTAAGGATGTTTCTGTTGTAACATATGTTTTATCAGCAATTTTCCTGGTTAAATTCTTCCTGGCAGTATAAGAGTATATAAAGAGATCCCTTGTTGAGTATGTTTTCTCTGTTTGCAGAAGCATATTTCAACAAGGGATTTTTTGTGATTTAGCATCCGCAGGAATTGTCGGAAGAGGAGATGGTATTATCAAAGCCCGGATTCATAATATAGAAATTACGGTCATTTAAGTGATCCTGTGTGATGCGCAGTGCTTCACCGAAACGCTGAAAATGAACCACTTCCCTGGCTCTTAAAAACTTGATGGGCTCATATACATCCGGACAGTCCGCAGCAAGCCGAAGAATGTTGTCATAGGTAGTGCGTGCCTTTTGTTCTGCAGCCATATCTTCAAAAAGGTCTGTAATAATGTCACCCTTAGACTGGAACTGGTTGGCATTAAATGGTACACCGCCTGCAGCCTGAGGCCAGATACCCAAAGTATGATCCGTGTAATAGGGAGTGAAACCGCAATTTTCAATTTCTTCCATAGTAAGATTTCGGGTCAGCTGATGCACAATGGCAGCTACCATTTCCAAATGTGCAAGCTCTTCTGTGCCGATATCGCTCAATAAGCCTGCAACCTCCTTGTATGGAGTGGCATAGCGTTGGGAGAGATATCGCATGCTGGCACCCATTTCACCGTCCGGACCGCCGTATTGGGAGAGGATGGCTTTGGCAAGCTCAACATTTGGTTCTTTGATATCTACAGGAAATTGTAATCGTTTTTCATAATTCCACATAAATTAACATCCTCCTTCCCAGGGAAGAGGAGCATCTGCCCATCTCCAGCTGTTTGTTGAATCTGCATATTCCTTTGTAAGAGGGTAGTACATCAGAGAGAATTCCTTTACCATTTTATTTTTGATCTTGGCATAATGGTTAAAATATTCCATAGCCTCCTGATCCGTTGGATGAGTATCTAAAAAGAGCATTAATTCTACCAGTGTAAAATCAACGATCCCGATATCATTCAGCATACGTTGTTCTTCTTTACTTGCCATTACCGCGTCTCCTTCCTTTAAAAGGTTTGTTTAATTCCGGAAAAATTGTGCCTTCTGTATAAGCTTCCTCCGGATTATCGTACATTTTTGCATATTCCTGCCACGGAACATATGCCATGGCAATCACAAAAGCATCATGGGATTGATTGTATCGATAGTTTGGCATGGGGTTTCCTTTCATAAGATGATCAGTTATCTAATAGTATAGTATGATGATGACTTTGACATGTGAGCAAAATTCGGTCATATTATGTAAGAAAAATTGCAACTTTTTTGCAAATTCGGCATTTTATATCTTTTTGAAATTCTAAATTAGTGGTATACTATTACGGATACAAGATATTGATTTATGCATAGTGCTGTGGCTTTGCGCCGGGACAGGCGGCAGAGAAGCAGGGCATGTAGTGACAGCACAGAAAAGAGGTAGAAGATGAAACAGGTAAATAACAGTATTTGGCACACAATGAGTACACAGCGTGTTACTCCGACAGATTTTATTTGTGTAATTGAAATTTCAAAGGGAAGCAGAAATAAGTATGAGATGGACAAGGAAACAGGTTTCCTGATCCTGGACCGTATTTTACATACTTCCACACATTATCCGGCAAATTACGGATTCATTCCCAGAACCTATGGTGATGATGGGGATCCGTTGGATGTATTATTGCTTTGCTCAGAGCCTGTACAGCCGTTGACTTTGGTAAGAGCGTATCCCATCGGTGTTATCAAGATGCTTGACAACGGTAAGAATGATGAGAAGATCATAGCAGTGCCATTTGACGATCCGAATTATAATTGTTATCAGGACATTACGGAGTTGCCCCCTCATGTAGTAGCGGAAATGGAACATTTCTTTACGATTTATAAAGCTTTGGAAAATAAGACTACAGTAGTCAATGATAAGGGCGACAGAGAAGAGGCAGTGAAGATTATCCGTAAGTGTCTGGATAATTATATAGATACATTTATAAAAAGCTGGTAAAATATGACAAAATTGGAGGAATATAAGATGACGAAGATCAGAACAAGATATGCACCCAGCCCTACAGGTAAGATGCATGTAGGAAATCTGCGTTCCGCATTGTATGAGTTTTTGATTGCAAAGCATGCAGGCGGTGATTTTATGCTACGTATTGAGGATACAGATCAGGAGCGTTTTGTAGAAGGTGCTACTGAGATCATTTACCGCACCATGGAGAAGAC
>CAYXQG010000015.1:0-15612 GCA_964467405.1 uncultured Acetatifactor sp.
GAAGATCATCATTTATTCCAGAGATGAATTCAAACAGTTCATGATGCAGAATGAATTTAAAGAGTATAAGGATAAACTCAGATTCTTCATTGGTGATGTAAGAGACAAGGAGAGACTGGCCCGTGCATTTGAAGGTGTTGATTATGTGATCCATGCAGCTGCCATGAAGCAGGTTCCGGCATGTGAGTACAATCCTGCAGAGGCGATCAAGACCAATATTAATGGTGCGCAGAATATTATTGATGCAGCACTTGACTGCGGTGTTAAGAAGGTGGTAGCGCTTTCTACCGATAAGGCAGTGAATCCCGTGAATCTGTACGGCGGTACCAAATTGGTATCTGATAAGCTTTTTATTGCAGCAAATGCTTATGCAGGTGATAAGGATATCAGCTTCTCCATCGTTCGTTACGGAAATGTAGCAGGAAGCAGAGGCTCTATTATTCCTGTATTCCATAATATTATCAAAAACGGCGGCAGTAAGCTGCCGATCACGGATTATCGTATGACACGTTTCTGGATCAGTTTACAGCAGGGTGTAGAGCTTGTGATTAAGGCATTGGAGGAAGCAAAGGGCGGTGAGACCTTTATCTCCAAGATCCCTTCTTTTAAGATCACTGATCTGGCAGAGGCAATGCTTCCGGGCTGTGAAATGCCTGAGATCGGTATCCGCGAGGGAGAGAAGCTTCATGAGATCATGGTTACGGTAGAGGATTCCATGACCACCTATGAATATGATAAACATTTTATCGTATACCCGCAGATGACCTGGAATGACAGCCATAAGGCAATCCCTACAGGCAAGAAGGTTGCAGAAGGTTTCTCCTACAGCTCTGATAACAATACATGGTGGCTTTCTGTAGAAGAGATCCGCGAGAGACTGAAGGAAGTTGATTTAGAAAAATAAGAGAAGGTTGTTTATATGGAACAATTAGCAATCAATGGTGGTACGCCTGTGCGTACCACACCTATTTTTTACGGAAGACAATTTATAGATGATGAGGACGTGGAGGCAGTTGTTTCTACATTAAAAAGCCCTGCACTTACCTGCGGACCGAAGATTGCACAGCTGGAAGAGAAGCTGTGTGAGATCACGGGTGCGAAGTATGCGGTTGCCATCAGCAATGGTACGGCAGCATTGCATGTGGCAGCTATGGCAGCAGGTATCGGAGAAGGAGATGAGGTGATCGTCAGCTCCATTACCTTTGCAGCTTCAGCAAACTGCGTGCGTTATTGCGGTGCTACGCCTGTATTTGCAGATATCAGACCGGATACCTACAATATTGATCCTGAGAGCATCCGCAGACTGATCACACCCAGAACCAAGGCTGTTGTGGCAGTGGATTTTTCCGGTCAGGCAGTAGAGCTGGATGAGATACGCCGGATCTGTAAGGAGTACAATCTGCTCCTGATAGAGGATGCTGCCCATGCTATAGGAACCAGGTATAAGGGACAGCCTGTGGGAAGTATTGCAGATATGACCTGCTTCAGTTTCCATCCCGTGAAAACAGTGACCAGCGGTGAGGGCGGCGCCATTACCACTAATGATGAGGAACTGTATCGTAAGCTGGTGCTTTATAGGGCTCACGGTATTACCAGAGACCGGGAGCAGATGCAGCATCCTACAGATGCAAAATGGTATTACGAGCAGATCGATCTGGGATATAATTACAGAATGACGGATATACAGGCAGCCCTGCTTATCAGCCAGTTAAAGAAGCTTCCGGCTTTTTCGGCAAGAAGAAAGGAAATTGTCAAAAAATATGATGAAGCCTTTGCAGATATGCCGCAGATCAGGATACAACGGGAAATTGCAGAGTCGGATACTACCAGACATTTGTATATCCTGCGGTTAAATACAGCACTTTTAAATTGTGACAGACAACAGTTTTTTGATGCATTATATGCAGAAAACGTGTGCCCGCAGGTGCATTATATACCGGTATACTGGCATCCGTATTATGAAAAACTGGGCTATGAGAAGGGTCTGTGTCCCAATGCAGAGAGCTATTATAATGAGTCCATGAGCATTCCTCTTTACTATGCGATGACAGATGAGGACGTGGATGATGTCATTCGTGCTGTAAAGAAACTGGTAGATTATTTCAAAAAGTAGCATATAGTAAAAGAAATAAGCACCGGTTGGTTCGAAGGAACAAATTTAGGAGGTAACGGATATGTGTGGTATTGTAGGATATATTGGATTTGAGGAAGCGGCCCCCATTTTGTTAGACGGTTTGGCGAAGCTGGAATACAGAGGATATGATTCAGCAGGTATTTCGGTACGTAGCAGCAAGACGGGTGAGATCGATACCGTAAAAGCAAAGGGAAGACTGCAGATCCTTTCCGATAAGACGGATAACGGTAATGCAATGTGCGGCACAAGCGGCATCGGTCATACCAGATGGGCAACCCACGGAGAGCCTTCTGAGCTGAATGCCCATCCCCACCACAGTGATGACAATTCCCTTGTTGTTGTACATAATGGTATTATAGAAAATTATCTTGAATTAAAAGAAAAGCTGAGCAAGGCAGGATACTCTTTCTATTCACAGACAGATACAGAGGTTGCAGCGAAGCTGATCGATTATTATTATAAAAAATGTGACAGAGATTATCTGGAAGCTATTTCCAGAGCTATGCTGCGCATCAGAGGCTCTTATGCACTGGGCATCATGTTTGCAGATTGCCCGGATAAGATTTATGCTGTGCGTAAGGACAGTCCCCTGATCGTAGGACATAATGAAAGTGGTTCCTTTATTGCTTCCGATGTGCCGGCTATTTTGAAATATACAAGAAATGTTTATTACATCGGAAACATGGAAATTGCAGTGCTGGATAAGGGTGCCGTTCATTTCTACAATGTGGATAAGGAAGAAATCCAAAAAGAACTTGTAGAGATCAAATGGGATGCAGAAGCAGCAGAAAAGGGCGGCTATGAGCATTTCATGATGAAGGAGATCCATGAGCAGCCCAAGGTAGTTGCAGATACATTGCATGCTTATGTGAAAAACGGCAGAATTGATTTTTCGGAAGCAGGACTTACCGAGGATGCCCTGAAGGGATTGGAAAGAATTTATATAGTTGCATGCGGCTCTGCATATCATGTAGGTATGGTTGGTAAGTATGTAATAGAAGATATTGCTGGTATTCCCGTAGAAGTGGAGGTAGCATCCGAATTCAGATACCGTAATCCCAAGCTTGTCAGCAATTCCCTTGTGATCGTGATCTCCCAGTCCGGAGAAACGGCAGACAGTCTGGCAGCACTTCGTCTGGCAAAGGAAAAAGGAATTACAACATTGGGTATTATCAATGTACTGGGCTCCAGTATCGCAAGAGAAGCAGATCATGTATTATATACCCTGGCAGGACCGGAGATTTCCGTAGCCACCACAAAGGCATACAGTACCCAGTTGATCGCTATATATCTGATGGCAATTCAGTGCGCCCGGGTAAACGGAACACTGGATCAAAAGGCGTGTGAGGCACTTCTTGCAGAATTAGAGACGATTCCGGATAAGATCCAGAAGATTCTGGATGATAAGGAGCGTATCCAGTGGTTTGCCAGCAAGTATGCCAATTCAAAGGATGTTTTCTTCATCGGCAGGGGCATTGACTATGCGATCAGCATGGAGGGCAGCCTGAAGTTAAAAGAAATCAGCTATATCCATTCTGAAGCATATGCTGCAGGAGAATTAAAGCACGGTACCATCAGTCTTATTGAGGACGGAGTTTTGGTGATCGGTGTGATGACCCAGGACGAATTGTTTGAAAAGACACTGAGCAATATGGTAGAGGTAAAGAGCCGTGGCGCATATTTAATGGGTGTTACAACCTATGGCAATTACAGTATAGAGGATACGGCAAACTTTTCCGTATATATTCCTAAGACAAATTGCAATTTCGCCACCAGTCTGGCAGTAGTTCCGCTGCAGCTGTTAGGCTATTATGTAAGTGTTGCAAAGGGACTGGATGTTGATAAGCCCAGAAACCTTGCAAAGAGTGTTACAGTTGAATAAAGCAAAAAAAGCTCTGTGGAGACCCGCGGAGCTTTTTCTATGGTTGCGATATAACAATAAAAATGGTAAAATAAATATAATTATGCACATACTGTAGGCAGAGTGCTTACAACGAATTTGCTAAAGGAGAAAGGAAAGGTCTGGTATGGATAAGATAGCGGTATTGATCCCTTGCTACAATGAAGAAAAAACAATAGGAAAAGTGGTAGCGGATGTAAAAGAAGCCCTTCCGGAAGCGGTAGTTTATGTATATGATAATAATTCGGTTGATAGAACGGCTGAAATTGCAATCAATGCGGGTGCGATCCTGCGTCATGAATATAAGCAGGGAAAAGGAAATGTGATCCGCAGAATGTTTCGTGAGATCGATGCACAGTGCTATTTGATGATCGACGGTGATGACACCTATCCCCTGGACTGCGCCAAGGAATTAGTGGATAAGGTATTGTATCATAATGCAGATATGGTCGTGGGTGATCGCCTGTCCTCTACTTATTTTGCGGAAAACAAACGCCCCTTCCATAATTTCGGCAATTCCCTTATGCGAACCTGTATCAATCGTCTCTTCCATACGGATATTAAGGATATTATGACAGGATATCGGGCATTTTCCTATGAATTTGTAAAGACCTTCCCGGTTTTTTCAACAGGATTTGAGATTGAAACAGAGATGACGATTCATGCCGTAAACTATAATATGCAGGTGGAGAATGTGATCGTACAATACAGAGACAGACCGGAGGGTAGCGAATCCAAATTAAATACCTATCGTGACGGTATGCGGGTGATCAGAAAGATGCTGCAGCTTTACAAAAATTATCAGCCCCTTAAGTGCTTTGGATTGATCGCACTTTGTCTGACATTGGTGTCATTGATCCTCTTTATGCCTGTTTTGGCAGAATTCTGGAAGACGGGACTGGTACCCAGATTTCCTACACTGATCGTATGCGGATTTATGGTATTGGCAGGATTACAGTCTTTGTTTGCAGGAATCATTCTGGATGTAACGGTGGCAAAGGACAGAAGAGATTTTGAGTACCGCTTAAACCGCATCAATGCAGAAAGAAAAAGTAAGACTGCACAGGATGTAGAATAAACAGGTATATGCTTAAGGGGAGAAAAGACGCCCCGGTCCTTGAGGAGAAGAAAGTTTGAAGAACGAAAAAAGTAAGCGGATGTGCATCCTTTTGCTACCGGTCATTCTGGCAGCAGCAATGTTGATTCATCCACCGGTATTTTATTTGAATGATGATGTGACCATACGAAGCATCCTAAGTGGTGCATATACCGGTATAGCAGACGGACATGCTGTATACATGAAGTATCCGTTAACAGGTATATTGGCATTCCTTTACAGAATATTCGGAGGAGTTTCCTGGCTGGAGCTTTTCTTTGCACTATGCATGCTGTTATGTATGATATTGCTGGCAGACTGCTTTGCACAGCCAATCATCGGCTGTCTTACAGCATTGGCAGTATATATGCCCTTTTGCCTGTATATGCATTATACGTTGATAGCAGCCTTGGCGGCAGGAACGGCAGTTTTTTTGCTGGCCTTTGGAAAAAAAGGCGGCTGGCCGATTGTACTTTTGCTGCTGTCCTGTCTGATACGGAGTGAGGCAGGTCTTTTGAGCCTGCCCTTTGCGGCTGGAGCCATGGTCTGGCGTGTGATTCTTCGCCCTGTGCAGGAATGGAGGAAAGAAATTGCAGGATGGTTCCGTTACTGCATTGTTTTTCTGGGAGCATTGGCTCTTTGTCTGCTTATCAACAGTCTGTGCTATGCTTCGCCGCAGTGGGAGGATTATCTGGCATATAATGACAGCAGAACCCTGCTGTATGATTATACGGACTTTTTGTCCACAGAGCATTATGGAGAGGAATATACCTCCTATGGAATGAGCAGGGAAGAATACCAGATCCTTTACAGTTACGATACCATGGTGGACGGAAGCATAGATAAGGAGAAGATGAAAGAGGTGGCTGATGCTGTCTATGACAATATGCAGCAGCAAAACAGCACAGGTCAGAAATGGAAGGAGAGCATCAGAACCTATTATATTCAGATGCGTTTTCATGATCAGCCCTATAATTATCTTTGTATAGCAGCCTATGTGCTGTTAGGCATAGGATTTCTTTTTTATAAAAAATGGCTTCCTCTGTCTATGCTTGTGATCCTGGGCGCAGGACGCAGCAGTATATGGCTGTATCTGATCCAAAGAGGCCGTTTCCCGGAAAGGGTATCCTTATCTCTTTATGCAATAGAATTATTGCTCCTGCTCGGTATGGGCGTAGGACTTTTACAGGAGAAAGCAGTCCTTTCGGGGAAGGGTAAGAAGATTGCTGTGTCGACTGCGATCCTGTTTTTGTGCATACTGTGCGGCGGTCTGTGGAAGGATACTGCAGACAGGGTGCAGGAGAGAACTGTGCTGCAAAAGCAGTGGAATGTGCTGAAGGAATATTGTGGAGGGATGCCTCAAAGATTATATCTGGTGGATGTTTTTTCCACAGTGGAATATTCGGACATGCAATATGCGGCTGATCCGGAGAATATGATGCTTATGGGCGGCTGGATGAGTGCCAGTCCGTTGGCTGCAAATAGACTTGAAAAGCTTGGTGCAAAGGATGCTGCAGAGGCCTTGTTTTATAAAGAAAATGTCAGCCTGATTGCAGAAAAAGGCAGAAGCATGGAATGGCTGGAGGACTATTTGTGCGCCCGCTTCGGTGCATGCAGTTTAGAAGAGGCAGCCGTGCTTGATGGGGGAATGGAAAAAATATTTATAGAATACAGAATCAGACGGCACGGAGAATGAGTTCTGCCAAAAGAGGCATCACAGAATCTTAAGAATGCTTCGGTTGCAGGAATGCAGTGTCTGTGCTAAACTGGATGTGACAGGTGAGAATATGAAGACGGAATATATGGACGAACAGGCCGGTATTTATTTAAGGCAGATGACAATTGAAGATACGGACAATATAGTAAGCTGGAGAAACAGCGATGCTGTCAGGAAGAATTTTATTTATCAGGCCCTATTTACAAGGGAAAGCCACGAAAACTGGATAAAGAATATGGTGGAAACGGGAAAGGTAGTACAGATGATCATCTGTGAGACCGGGACCCATAAGCCTGTAGGCTCTGTGTATATCAGGGATATTGACTCGACTCACCATAAGGCAGAGTATGGTATTTTTATTGGCGAGGATTGTGCCAGGGGAAAGGGGTACGGAACGGCAGCAGCGAAGCTGATGATCCGTTATTGCTTTGAAGAGCTGAAGCTGCATCGCCTTTTTTTGAGGGTCTATGCAGAAAATATGCAGGCAATCCGCAGTTATGAAAAGGCCGGCTTTGTAAAGGAGGCATACTTAAGGGATGATGTGTATGTGGACGGCTGTTACAGAGATATTATTTTGATGGGAATAATTAATGAATAAAGAGCATTGTGCAGTATTTGATACAATGCAAGGTGAGGAAAAACATGAAGATGGTGAGTTTTGTGATCCCGTGTTACCGCTCAGAGCATACACTGGAGCATGTAGTGAAGGAAATAGAGAATACAATGGAGCAGATGACAGAGTCATATACCTACGAGATCGTATTGGTCAATGACTGTTCTCCGGACAATACCCTGCAGACGATCCGGAATCTGTGTAAGGAGAAAACGTATGTGAAGGGAATCGGTTTTGCCCGTAATTTCGGTCAGCATGCAGCCCTTATGGCAGGTCTTCGCCAGGCGCAGGGCGATTATGTGGTATGTCTGGACGATGACGGACAGACACCTGCAGATGAGGTGGGCAAGCTTCTTGCAGGGCTGGAGGAAGGATATGATGCAGTATATGCCAAGTATGAGCATAAGCAGCATTCAGGCTTCCGCAATCTGGGCAGTAAGGTCAATGAGCTGATGACCAGAGTCATGCTGGAAAAGCCTGCGGATCTGTACATCTCCAGTTATTTTGCCGTAAAGAGATTTGTAGTAGAGGATATGATCCGCTATGAAAATTCTTATCCCTATGTAATAGGGCTGGTACTGCGTGCCACTAAGAATATTACCAACGTGGTGGTACAGCACAGGGAACGTGAAGAAGGAAGTTCCGGCTATACCTTAAAGAAGCTTTTGGGATTGTGGTTCAATGGCTTTACTGCCTTTTCCGTAAAACCATTAAGAATTGCTACCTGTATGGGCGTGGCAAGTGCGGCAGCAGGCTTTGCGTATGGTATCTATACGATCCTGAAAAAATTTATCAATCCTGACGTGCCCATGGGCTTTAGCTCCATGATGGCAGCCCTGGTGTTTTTCGGCGGCATGATCATGATCATGCTGGGACTGATCGGAGAATATATCGGACGCATTTATATCAGTATGAACAATTCCCCCCAATATGTGATCCGGGAGCGTTATAATATTAATACGGAGAATGCTTATGAAAAATAGGCTGAATCAGAACAAAATATTGTATCTGCAGGCAGTAATAATGGGTTTACTGCCTCTTTTGTGTTGTATCGTAACTTGTGCGTTCCATGGCTGCAGTATTACGGATATTTACCTGCCTGCATCGGACTGGAATGATGAGCTGTTTTATTATAAGCAGGTAGAGAGCATGCTTTCCTACGGATATCCTTACGGATATTTCGGCTTCAATGAAAGTCATGCTTTGAGACTGTCCTTTGCAGCATGGAGCCCTGTGCTGGTATTTCCGTGGCTTTTGTTCGGGGCGATATTTGGCTGGAATATGATGTCACCGATCTATTGTAATATTTTGTTGATGATGCTTGCCTGTGCGGTCTTTGTGCTGCTGGTAAAACCTAAGTGGAAGCAGATCCTGCTTCTGGCAGTAATGTTCTGTACCTTTACGCCCTTTAGCCTATATATGCTCAGAGGGATGCCGGAGTGCATCTGCTTCAGTATGCTGATCCTTTACTATGCTGTGATGGAATGGTATCAGCAAAAGGAGAAAGTAAGCGGACTGGTATGGATGCTCCTTCTTTCCGGCGTGCTGACGCTGATGCGCCCCTATCTGGTGCTGTTTATGCTTTATCCCATGCTGCAATGGATCAGGAAAAATAAGAAATGGGGCATTGCAGGCTCAGTGCTTTTGTTAGTAACAGTGGGCGGTACCTATCTGTCAATCAACCATTTTCTGGCAGCGGAATATTTTACCCCCTTGTTTAAGACGGACTGGCTGACGCCCTTTTTGCAGGGAAAGCTCCTTGCAGGCATAAAAGGAGTGCTCAGCAGCCTGTATCATAACGGCAGGACATTCCTTGCATTGACCGTGGAGGGGATGCGAAGCGGAATGACGGAAGGGGCCTTTTTTGCAGGATATCTTGCATTAATGGCACTTATGGCATGGCAATCACACCAAGAATGGCGGAAAAACAATCAAAAACGTGCATTTTCCTATGCCTACCTGGCCTTTTGTTTTTTTGCCATGACCATAGCATTGATCCTTATGTACAAGATGAAAGAGGGAAGCAAGCATCTGTTAACCTTTATGGCAATGGGTATTTTTGTGCTCAGCGGTATGAAAACAAAGCATGGCAAAAAGGTGCTGTTTTTCAGCATTCTTTGTCTGTACCTGTATATCTTCCGGGCGGATTCTCCGGTGGACTACCAGATCTGCATTGCTACACCGCAAAGAGTGGAAAAGGTAGAGGCCTGGGAAGAAATCTTTGACAGTAAGCTTTCCCTGGAGACAGAGAAGGTACCGAATTATGATAATGTGGTCATATGGGTATTTTCCGATACGGTACAGGAAGAGGGCGGAGAACAAAGCATGCTGACAGACTGGCAGATTCTGTACGGACTGCCCGAGGGCTTTGGCATCAGCTGCTGTTATGATACTTATATTTTGGAAAATTTTGATACATTGAAGAGTAAATATATTGCCATTCCCACAGGGGGGAAGATCCAGGCTGTTTGTGAAGAAAGAGAGCTTATGCTGATCGGACAGGATGAGAGTGTATGCGTTTACATGCTCAGATAAGAGCGGTCTTAAGAGAACTATGGCAGGTATGGAGAGAGGAAAGAACGTGAGTAAGAGAGAAATTCATTGGCAGAAATATGCAGAATATTTTTTGTGGTGTCTGGTGGCAGTGTATGCAGGCGCATGCCTGTATTTGTATTACATGCAGTCCATCCAGCCCCTGGATTATGACAACCGTTTTTTTCAATCCGATCTGCCCTACCACATCAGCATGATCATTGATGACGGATGGTATTACAGCTTTACGGCCTATGCCTATCAGCTGTTATATTTTCTTGGAGGTAGGAGTATTTGCCTGATCCCGGTTTTTTTGACGGCAATTACGGTATGGACTGTTCTGCTGACAGAGAAGCTGCTTCGTAAGATCATGAACCGCGAAGGAAGGGATGTACAGACCCTGTCAGGGGCACTGCTTTTAAATATGGTTATGCCCTTCTTTTTGGAGTGGGCGGGCAAATACCGGTATGTCAGCTATCAGTCCGGCAATCTGTGGCACAATTCCACCTACCTGTGTATGAGGCTTTTTGCCGTAGCATCCCTGCTTTGCTATTTTGAAATTGAAAAGGATTACAGGGAGCATATAGATTTGAAAAAGTGGCTTTTGTTTGCAGGAATGCTGATCATTACCACAGGCATTAAGCCCAGCTTTTTGACTGTATTTGCACCTGCCCTTGCATTGAAGCTTTTGTATGATCTGTTTTGCAAGGTTTCCTTTAAGCAGATTTTTATCTTTGGTTGCAGCGTGCTGCCGGCCTGTGTGGTGGTGCTGTGGCAAAACAGCATATTGTTTGGAGGAGAAACCGGACAGGGCTTTGCCTTCCGTCCCTGGTTTACCTTCTCCCTGCATGCGGACAGACCAAAAGTGGCAGTGCTTGCATCCCTTGCCTTTCCATTGGTGATCCTTACTTTTTCCGTAAAGGAACTCCTTAAGGATAAGAAATATTTATTTGCATGGCTTATGACGGGTATTGGTTTTTTGGAGGCACTTTTGTTAGCCGAGACGGGAAGCCGCTCCAATGACGGTAACTTTTTGTGGGGCTATTGCTTTTCATTGTTTTATATTTATGTGGTGAGCTTTGGCAAGTGGCTGGCGCTTGTAAGAAAAACAGAGCATGCCCGGCTATATAAGACCCTGTTTGTGATTGCAGGAGCAGTACTGCTTTACCAGCTATACGGCGGTATTTATTTCTTTATCAGGCTGCTTACGGGGGAGACGTACTTTATGCTTTACTAGCTTGTCTTTTACCTGTAAAAATAGTATAATAAAACGATTGATAGGATGTGATATACGTGCAGGAGACAGTGATGGAAGCAGGGAAAAATATGTATGCACTGGCCGAAAGATTATTTCCCATTGGGAGAAGTCTGACGGGACAGGGAGTCAGAGACAGTTTGAATATTTTGAAGGAACAGATTCCCGAGCTGGAGATCAGAGAGGTCCCCAGCGGCTATCAGGCCTTTGACTGGACTGTACCAAGGGAATGGGAAATCGAGGAAGGCTATATTGAGGATGAGCAGGGGAACCGTATTATAGATTATCATGTCAATAATCTCCATATCATGGGATATTCCACACCGGTGGATGCCTATGTGGAGTTGGAGGAGTTGCTTGGTTATATCCGTGTGGAGGAAGAACAGCCGGATGTGATCCCGTATGTGACATCTTACTATACACCGAGATTTGGCTTTTGTATGTCTAAAAACATGCGGGATTCGTTAAAGCCCGGAACTTACCATATGGTGATCAAAAGCCGCCTGTTTGACGGAGTACTTAATTATGCAGAGCTTCTTTTACCGGGAAAGAGTCAGAAAGAGGTTTTGCTCTCTACTTATATTTGTCACCCGTCCATGGCAAATAATGAACTTTCCGGACCGGTGCTTGCTGTCCGGCTGGTAAAATGGTTAAAGACCCTGGACCGTAGTTTGTCCTATCGACTGGTCATTGTGCCGGAAACCATCGGCTCCATTGTATACCTGAGCAAAAATCTGGCAGCCTTAAAGCAAAATACCATTGCAGGCTTTGTGCTTAGCTGCGTAGGGGATAACAGGGCATATTCTTATATTGAGACCAGAAACGGGAATACTCTGGCAGATAAGGTGATGCAGAATGTGCTGGGATATGCACATCCTGCATATAAGCAATACAGCTTTTTGGACAGAGGTTCGGACGAAAGGCAGTATAATGCTCCCGGTGTGGATCTGCCGGTATGCGGTTTCTGCCGGTCTAAATACGGAGAGTATCCGGAGTATCATACCTCTGCAGACGATATGAGCCTTATTTCGCCGGAAGGGCTGATGGGTGCTTATGAGGTCATGCAGCAGGTGATCATGGCTTTGGAGTATAACAGATATTATAAAGTGAACTGCCTGTGTGAGCCGCAGCTTGGTAAGAGGGGCTTATATCCCACTGTCAGTAGGAAGGGCATCTATGATGAGGTGAAGAAGCTGACCAATCTGATCGCCTATGCAGACGGAGAAAGAGATCTGTTGGATATCAGTAACAAGATCGGTGTGCCGGTAAGCGAGATGATCCCGAATATTGATAAGCTTTTGGAAAGCGGTCTGTTGGAGGAAGTATGAAATTAAGTATCATTGTGCCTGTTTATAATATGCTTGCAGACGGCAAACTGGAGTATTGCCTGCAGTCGCTGTTGGCGCAGACGTTTGAGGATTATGAGATCATTGCCGTGGATGATAAGTCCACGGATGATTCCCTGACTCTTTTGCAGCAATATGAACAGCGTTTCCCTGAGAAAATAAAGGTAATTGCATCCCCTGAGAACAGACGGCAGGGCGGTGCCAAAAATCTGGGACTGGACAGTGCTTCGGGAGAATGGATCGGCTTTGTGGACAGTGATGACTGGATCGCTGCGGATATGTATCCGGCTCTTTTGCAAAAGGCGGAGGAAACCGGTGCGGATGTAGTGGGATGTGATTATCTGGTTACGGATGAGATCGGCAAAGAGACGGGCACCCGGGAAATCAATAATACCACGGACCAGACCGGTATTTTGGATGAGGAGAGAAAGCGAAAGCTTCTGATCAAGCCGGGCAGCATGGTGATCAAGATTTATAAAAGAAGTCTTTTTGAAAAAAATCACATTCGGTTTCCGGAGAAAATATTTTATGAGGACAATGCGATTGGTGTGCTGCCGTTATTGTATGCAGAGCGTTTTGAACGGGTGGAAAGGTGCCTGTATTTTTATTATCAGCATCAAAGCTCCACAGTACATACCGTCGATCTTGGACGTCTTCATAACCGGGTAGAGGCTGCAATGTTTTATCTGAGGGAATGCAAAGAACGCGGCTTCTATGAGAAATACAAAGAAGAGATTGATTATAAGGTTTTTGAGCTGGGATACCGGAATACGGTTTTTTCCTATCTGCAGACAGAGAAAAAAGTAAGTTTTGGCTTCCTTGCTCAGATGAAGCATTTTTTAAAGGAATATGTGCCGGATTTTGCAGCCAATTCTTATTATGAAAAATATATGGATGCTGAGAATAAAAAGCTGATCCGTATTCATATGAGAAGTACGCTGCTGTTTCTGGTTTATTATAAACTGCTGCAGACATATCGTGCAGTCAGATACAGAAAATAGTTAAAAGGCAGAGTGGTTATGGGTAAGATTTTTAGAAAAATGAATGTCCTTTTGGACAGTAAGCAGAAACGTTCCATGGTTTTGCTGATCATTATGATGATCGTGGGTGCGGGACTGCAGGTGGCCGGTGTGGGCATGATCGTACCGGTGGTAAATGTGGTCATGAATTCCAATGCAACGGAAAGCGAAGGATTGGTCCGTACACTTTATGAGTTGCTGGGAGGCGGCTCAAAGCAGCGCTTTACGGTTATCATCATGCTGGGACTGATCGCTATCTTTATCATTAAAAATGTATTTTTGTTTTTCCAGCAGAAGTTCATGTATGCTTTTGTTTATACCAATCAGTTCCGCACATCCGAACGCATGATGAAGAACTATTTAAGAAGAGGATATGAATATTATCTGAATGCGGATACGGCGGTGGTACAGCGAAGCATTACATCTGACGTGAATAATATGTATGCACTGATCCTTGCTGTATTGCAGCTGATCTCAGATGTTATTATCTTCGTTTTCCTGGTATGCTATTGCCTGGCTCAGGATGTAGGTATGACCCTGCTTCTGGCAGTGGTAATGCTGTTGCTTTTGTGGGCAATCAAACAGATCCTTAAGCCCATCCTGCGTAAGGCGGGTAAGGACAATCAGGACTATTACAGTGGCCTGTTTAAATGGATTTCCCAGACGGTGCATGGTATCAAGGAAGTCAAGGTGATGGGCAAGGAGCAGTATTTTGTGGAAGAATATGTAAAATGCGGCGAGGGCTATGTCAATGCTGTCCAGAAGTACAGTCTGTACAATAACATCCCCAGACTGTTCATTGAGACAATTTGTGTCATGTGCATGATCGGATATTTGCTTGTGATGCTTTTAAGCGGTGTAAGCTCAGAGGATATGGTGCAGACACTGACGGCCTTTGCAGCAGCAGCACTGGTACTGCTTCCCTGTGTAAACCGTATTAATAACGAGATCAATAACATTTCTTATTTTGAACCATTCTTTATGGGGGTAACGGATCATCTGCAGGATGAGATCAGCGGTGAAAAGACAGATATGTCCTTTGCAGATGAAGCAGAAGAAAAGCTTTCCGTGAAGAAAAAGATTGTCATGAAGAATATCAGCTATGCATATCCGGGAACGGACAAGCTGATCTTTGACCATGCTGACCTGGAGATTCCGGTAGGTAAGGCAGTGGGTATCGTAGGAGCCTCAGGTGCAGGAAAATCTACAGTGGTAGATCTGATGTTAGGTCTTCTTGAGGCTAATCAGGGTACGATCTATGCGGATGATGTGAATATAAAGGATCAATATCGTGCATGGCTTAAGAATATAGGATACATTCCCCAGATGATCTTTATGCTGGATGATACAATCCGTCACAATGTGGCATTTGGTATACCGGATGAAAAGATTGATGAAAACCGTCTCTGGAAGGTGTTAAAGGAAGCACAGTTAGATGAATTTATCAAAACCCTGCCGGAAGGACTGGATACCAGTATCGGAGAAAGAGGAATCCGCTTATCAGGCGGACAAAGACAGAGAATCGGCATTGCCAGGGCCTTATATGAGGATCCGGAGGTATTGATTCTGGATGAGGCAACCTCTGCACTGGATAATGATACGGAGGCAGCCATTATGTCTTCCATCAACAGATTCCACGGAAGGAAGACATTGATCATTATTGCACACAGACTGCAGACTATTGAGAAATGTGACATTGTATACAGAGTAGAAAACGGTAAGGCCGTAATCGAAAGAGGAGGGCAAGATGCTTAAGTCTGTTTTAGATTATCTGGAGGGCAGTGTTGCCAAATATCCTGATAAGACCGCCGCAGCGGATATTCACGGCAGCTATACTTATGGTGAGCTGTCACAGAAAGCAAAGGCGCTGGGCAGCTTTTTGGCACATAAGGGACTGCAGAAGGACGCACCGGTAGTGGTATTGCTGGATAAGGAAATCCTGGCTTTGCCGACCTTTTGGGGGATCACCTACGCCGGCGGTATTTATGCACCTCTGGATG